>CAMJQX010000027.1 GCA_946408145.1 uncultured Clostridia bacterium | reverse complement strand
TTCATCTGGGACAGCTACTGCGACTGGTATATCGAGCTGACCAAGCCCCGCCTCAACGGGGAGGACGAGGCCTCGAAGCTCGCGGCCCAGAAGGTTCTGCTGTATGTGCTGACCGAGATCCTGAAGCTCGTGCATCCCTTCATGCCCTTCATCTCCGAGGAGATCTGGCAGGCCCTGCCGCATGAGGGCGAGGCCCTGATGGTCGAGAAGTATCCCTCCTTCGACGAGAAGCTGAGCTTCCCCGAGGACGAGCAGAGCTTCGAGATGGTCATGACCGCCATCAAGGCCGTGCGCGCCCGCCGCAGCGACATGAACGTGCCGCCCTCCCGCAAGGCGCACCTCATCATCGCGACCGAAGGAAAGGATGCCTTTGAGGCCGGCAGAAGCTATATCTGCAAGCTGGCCTATGCCTCCGAGGTCTCCGTGGTCGGCGCCGCGCCCGAGGATACCGCGGGCATGGTCTCCGTCGTCACGGACAACGCCCGCATGTTCATGCCCATGGCGGAACTCGTGGATCTGGAGAAGGAGAAGGCCCGCATCGCCAAGGAGCTTGCAAACGCCGAAAAACAGCTCCAGGCGCAGATCGGCAAGCTCTCCAACCAGAACTTCATCACCCGCGCGCCGGAGGCTGTCGTCAACGTCGAGCGCGAGAAAAAGGCCAAGCTGGAGGCGCTGATCGAAAACCTGAAGCTGAGCCTCGCGCAGTTCTGAATTCGACAGATTCTGCAGGCGACAATCATTATAATCGGGACTGTGAGAGATCACAGCCCCGATTCTTTTTTACAGGAGAGAAGAACATGAGCATTTCGTTCACCTATCTGTCCGGCCGGCTGACGGTCTATCTTTCCGGCGAGCTCGATCACCACGCCGCGCGTGAAACGATGCGGAAGATTACGGAGCTGCTCGACGAGTATCTGCCGCGGCGCTGCGTGCTGGATCTGTCGGACCTGCGATTTATGGACTCCTCCGGCGTCGCGCTGATCGTGCGTCTCAGCCGCCGGATGCGGGAGCTCGGCGGCAGCCTCAGCGTCGAAAACCCGGTCGGACAGGCCCGGCGCGTACTCAGCTGCGCCGGCGTAGACAAAATCGTTCATCTCGCGACGATAGGAGGATAATATGAACATCAAAAACTACATAAGCATCGACTTTCCGAGCAGCAGCGCGAACGAGGCCTTCGCGCGCGCCGCGGCCGCGGCCTTCGCCTCCCAGCTCGATCCGACCATGGAGGAGCTGGGCGATATCAAGACGGCCGTAAGCGAGGCGGTCACCAACTGCATCGTCCACGCCTATCCGCAGGAGCTCGGCCGGATCCGCATGCGCCTGCGCATACTGGGCGAGGATACGCTCGACATTGCGGTGCGCGACTGGGGCGTCGGCATGGAGAACGTGCAGAAGGCCATGGAGCCGCTGTATACGACCGGCGGCGAGGAGCGCAGCGGCATGGGCTTTACGATCATGCAGAGCTTTACGGACAGCCTGCATGTGCGTTCACAGCCGGGAAAGGGCACGACCGTCTCGATGCGCCGCCGCATCTTCCGCCGGAGCCGTGTCGGATGAACGAAAACATGCTGTCCGAGCTGCATGCGGCCGGACACGGAGACAAGGAGGCCGCGGGACGCCTGCTCGAGGAGAACAGCGGGCTTATATGGAGCGTTGCGCGGCGCTATTTCGGCCGCGGCGTCGACCCGGAGGATCTGTATCAACTCGGCTGTCTCGGCTTTTTGAAGGCGCTCGAGGGCTTCGATCCGGACTTCGGCACACAGTTCTCCACCTACGCGGTGCCGAAGATCGCGGGGGAGATCCGACGCTTCCTGCGCGACGACGGCGCCGTGAAGGTCAGCCGCGGGCTCAAGGAGCGGGCCGCGAAAATCTTTGCCGCGCGGCAGCAGCTGGAGCAGCGCCTCGGACGCGAGCCGCATCTGTCGGAGCTGGCGGCGGAAACCGGGCTCGATCCTGAGGAGATCGCCGTGGCCGAGGCTGCGAACGGCCCGACCGAGAGCCTGCAGCGCGAGAGCGGTGAGGACGGCTTCACGCTGGAGCTTGTGCTCGGGGATTACGGTGCGGAGGAGCGCATGCTGGAGCAGGTGAATCTCCGCAGCCTTATCGAGGAGCTGCCGGAGCGGGAGCGGAAGGTCATCGCGCTGCGCTATTATCACGGCCTCACGCAGCAAAACTGCGCCAAAGTGCTGCGCGTTTCGCAGGTACAGATCTCCCGCCTGGAGAAACGGGCGGTCGAGCGCCTGCGTGAACGCTATGAATCGTGAAAATGCTTAAAAATATGGCTTGTTTTTTGTTGAAGATCCCGAGATAATCCTTGACAGCATTTCGATAAGACGATATAGTGTGTCCATACTTCCGGAAGGGGATCGGCACACAGGAAGGCTCATACGCCGCAGCTATCCTTTGAACGCCCGCGTGCGCCGAGAAGGATCTGTGCACGGCGCAGGCTAGTTCTTTCGCTTTCTGCCGCACAGTTTTCCCTGTGCGGTTTTCGTTTTGCCGCATCTTTCGGACTGAGAAGGGAACAGAGGATGGATCTTCAGGACTTTCGCAGAGAGCTTGACGAGATCGACACGGAGCTTTTGCGGCTTTTCTGCCGCCGCATGGCGATCGTTGAGGAGATCGGCGTCTATAAAATAAAAAACGGTCTGCCGGTAACGGACCCTGAGCGGGAGAAACAGATCTTTTTGCGGATCGCGCAGGAGAGTCCGGAAGGGCTCGAAGCCGACGCCGCGGCGCTGTATACGTCGATCCTGGAGCTGTCCAGGGCGAAACAGGAACGCATGAGGACAGAGCAAGGATCTCCGGAAAAAATGGAAAACGTCTGCTGCGAAGAGGGGATAGAGAAATGATCGCGGTATTTGTCAATATGGCGACGGTGCTTGCGGGGAGCCTGCTCGGCATCCTCCTGCGCAATCGCCTGAAAGTCAGCCTGCAGGACGCGCTGATGAAAGCGCTGGCGCTCTGTACGATGCTGATCGGCGTCTCCAGCGCCATTGGAACCGCCGACGTCTTGTGTGTGATCGTCTGCATGGTGATCGGCACCGCGCTCGGCGAGTGGATCCGCATCGACGACGGCATTGAGCACGCGGGCGACTGGATCAAGGGAAAGCTGTTCAAAAACGGCGGGGGAGAGAGCCGCTTCACGGAGGGCTTCGTCTCCGCGTGCATCCTGTTCTGCATCGGCTCTATGACCATCGTGGGATCGCTTGAGGCGGGCATCAAGCACGACTACAGCATCATCTACGCCAAGAGCACGCTCGATTTCGTCTCCTCCATGGCCTTTGGCGCGGCGATGGGCTTCGGCGTCACCTGTTCGATCCTTTTCATTCTGATCTTTCAAGGCGGGCTGACGCTGCTGTCCGGCCTGCTGGCCCCGGTACTGAGCACCGCGACGGTCACGGAGATGTCCGCCGTGGGCGGCGTGATCCTGATGGGCATGGCGATCAACATGCTCGGCCTCGGCAAGGAGCGGATACGGGTCGCAAACATGCTCCCGGCGATCTTTCTTCCGATCGCGTATTTCCCGGTCGTTCAACTGCTGAAAGGCTTGTTTTCATAAAAATGCCGAGAGGCTTTCCAAAATCGGAAAGCCTCTCGATTATTATTTGAATCCTTATTGTTTGAATCGAAATCCGGTCTCGGAGAGCAATACCGAGAAAAAGATCAGCGCAAAGCCGATCAGGAGCTTTGGCGTCATCTGTTCTCCATAGAACAGCACGGAGGTCAGCGTGCCGAAAACCGACTCGAGCGTGAGCAGCACCGCAGCTGTAGAGGAGGGCGTATATTTCATGCCCCAGGCCTCCAGAAAGAAGCACAATCCGGTGCAGACAAAGCCCATGTATGCGATGTTGAGCCAGGCGCCGGGCGGCACGCCGACGGGCACGGGCTCTAACGGCAATGCACCTGCCCAGCAGACAAGCGCGGCCACGGCGAACTGAACGGCCGAGAGACTGAGCGCGTCACCGTCTCCGCCGCCGAAGTGCTCGACGACGACGATCTGCAGCGCATAGAAAACGCCGCAGACGAGCGTAAGCAGATCGCCCTTGTTGAGGCCGCCTTCCAGATCGCCGAGCGAGACGAAGCCGATCCCGATGAGGCACAGAAGGGCGGCCAGCACGTGCCGCGGCATGGGTTTTCTCCGATAGAGACCCCAGGCCAGAAAGGGGACCAGCACGCAGTATACCGCCGTTAAAAAGGCGTTTTTCCCGGGTGTTGTGTATTTCAGCCCATAGGTCTGCGTGATGTATGCCGCGGCGAGACAGAGCCCGAGCAGCACGCCGCCCTTCAGCATGCGGCGGCTGAGCCGCGCGAGCCGCTTTCCCGCTGCGACGCCGAAGAGCAGCGCCGCGAGCGTGAAGCGGACCGCGAGGATCCACAGTGTGCCCACGCTCTCGAGCGTGTTTTTCAGGATCACGAAGGAAGTGCCCCAGAGCAGGGCGGCGGATAAGAGCGCGAAACGTCCTGCGGCACGGCGGTCAGTCATTTTCATGGTGTCAAAGCTTGGTCATGTTGATGGCGGCTGCGCGGAGCATCAGCTTCTTCGGCCCGAGCTGGTCGAAATCGATCTCGATCAGGAAATCGCCGCCCATCGGCATTTTCTTGACGATCCGGCCGGGGCCGAAGGCCTTATGCTTGACGCGGTCGCCGACTTCGAAAGCTGCGGCCGGGGCGCTCTGTTTTGCAGCGCCAGGTTTCGGCTGCGCGGGCGGACGGATGGCGGCGGGGCGCTGGGGTTGTGTGCTGCGCTGCGCGGCATAGCCGTATGCTCTCTGCTCGCGGCTCGGTTCCCGGTAGCCGTAGCCCCTGGGCACGCTCTTTTTGATATCCTCCTCCGGGATCTCGTCAACGAAGCGGGAGACCCGGTTGGCCGTCGTGCGGCCGAAAAGCATGCGCTGGCGCGCGCAGGTGAGGATCAGGTGACGCTTGGCCCGCGTGATCGCAACATAGCAGAGCCTGCGCTCCTCCTCCATCTCCTCCGGCTCGCCGATGGCGCGGATGCCGGGGAAAATGCTCTCCTCCGCTCCGACGATATAGACGGTAGGGAATTCGAGGCCCTTGGCGCTGTGCATGGTCATCATGACCACGCTGTCGGCGTCTTTGTCGTAGTTGTCGAGATCGGTGTACAGCGCGACGTTTGCCAGATAGCCCTCCAGCGTCAGATCGCCGGACTCCTTCATATATTGGAGGATGGAGCTCTTGAGTTCCTTGACGTTCTCGGCGCGGGTCTGATCCTTGTCGTCGCCGGACTGTTCAAGCGCGAGCAAATAGCCGGTCTTTTCCAGCAGCTCGTCGTAGAGCGCGTCGGGGGGATTGACTTTTGCAAAGGCGCGCAGCCCTTCGATCATCTGCGTGAACTGCCGCATTTTCAAAGCGGGGCGGGAGAGCTCGGGCCAACGGTCTGCCGTGCGGAGGATCTCATACATGCTCGTCCCGTTGTCGGCTGCGAGCTGACGCACGGTCTCGATGCTGCGCTCGCCGATGCCGCGCGCGGGGACGTTTATGATGCGCGCAAGACGCAGGTCGTCCGCCGGCGTGCAGATCACGTTCAGATAGGCGAGCATGTCCTTGACCTCGGTGTGGTCAAAGAAGCGCGTACCGCCGAAGATACGGTAGGGGATGCCGTTGCGCTTGAAGGCAAATTCAAGCTGGCTCGACTGCGCGTTCATGCGGTAGAGCACCGCGTGGTCACGCCAGTTGGCGCCGGAGCCGTAGTTTGCGAGGATCTTCGAGGCGACGTACTGCGCCTCGTCGTGCTCGTTGTCGGCACAGTACAGCTCGATCGGGTCGCCGGCGCCCGCATTTGTCCAGAGCTCCTTGCCCTTGCGGCCGAAGTTGTTGCGGATCACGGCGTTGGCTGCGTCGAGGATGTGCCCCGTGCTGCGGTAGTTCTGCTCGAGGCGGATCGTGCGGCACCTGGGATATTGGCTCTCAAAGGATAAGATGTTCTCGATCGTCGCGCCGCGGAATTTATAGATGCTCTGGTCGTCATCGCCGACCACGCAGATGTTGCCGGTACCGCCGGCGAGTGTGGAGGCCAGCAGATACTGCAGGTGATTGGTGTCCTGATACTCGTCTATGAGCACGTACTGGAATTTCCGCTGCCAATAGGCGCGGCACTCCTCATCCTCCCGCAGGAGCTTGACCGTGAAGGCGATCAGATCGTCAAAGTCCATGGCGTTGGCCGCGAAGAGGCGGCGCATGTACTCCTGATAGACCTGCCCGATCTTGACGCGTCTCGCGTCGCTGCCGGCGCGGGCCTGCTCGATGTACTCCGCGGGGCCTACGCAGGCGTCCTTCGCGCGGCTGATCTCGGCGATCAGCGAGCGCGGAGGATAACTCTTCTCGTCAAGATCCATGTCCTTGAGGATGCGCTTGACAAGGCTCTGGCTGTCGGCCGTGTCATAGATCGAAAATCCGGTGTTGAAGCCGAGACGCTCGGCGTCGCGCCGCAGGATGCGCACGCAGGCGGAGTGAAAGGTGCAGGCCCAGATGTCGTTTGCGTCCTCGCCCAGCATCCGCTCCAGGCGCTCCTTGAGTTCGCCCGCGGCTTTGTTGGTAAAGGTGATGGCGAGGATCCGCCAGGGCGCGACGGGCTCGAGCGCCGCGAGCCTCTGCGCCTCCCTGCCGCCGCGCAGCAGGATTTGCAGCTTCTCCTCGTCCGCGTCCGCGGGCAGCTCGTCCGAGTCTCCTGCCCTTCCGTATTTGAGGAGATTGGCGATGCGGTTAATGAGCACGGTGGTCTTGCCGCTTCCGGCGCCGGCGAGTATGAGCAGGGGGCCCTCCGTGGCCATGACGGCCTCGATCTGCCGATCGTTGAGACCGGCGAAGTCAGCGCGTACTACGGCCTTTCGTGCGGCGATATAGCGTTTTTCAAAATCGTTCATCATGCCGCAGATTGTACCACAATTTGCCGACGCATACAAGCCTTAAGAATTGTTAAGTCCCGCCTGTCTTGCCATTTGGATGGCTATCGTGTATAATACTTAAAAAATGTGAAAAGGAGAATGCGGTCATGGACGAGGAGATCCTTCAGCTGAAAAACTGGGTCGCGGAGAGCGACAATATCGTTTTCTTCGGCGGCGCCGGCGTCAGCACGGAGAGCGGCATCCCCGATTTCCGCAGCGTCGACGGCCTGTATAACCAGAAATGGAGATATCCGCCAGAGACGATCCTGAGCCACAGCTTTTTCGAGCGGGACCCGGAGGAGTATTACCGCTTCCATCGGGAAAAACTTGTGATCGAAGGCGTCCAGCCGAACCGCGCCCACCTGCGCCTGGCCGAGTTGGAGCGGGAGGGAAAGCTCCGCGCCGTCGTGACGCAGAACATCGACGGGCTCCATCAGGCTGCCGGCAGCAAAAAGGTGCTTGAGCTGCATGGCAGCATCCTGCGGGCCTACTGCTCACGCTGCCGCCGTCCCTATCCTGCCGAGCGCATGAACCACGGGACAGGCGTGCCCCGCTGCAGCTGCGGCGGCGTCATCCGGCCTGACATCGTTCTGTACGAGGAGCCGCTGGATCAGGACATCATGCGCGAGGCCATCGACTACATCCGCAAGGCGGACGTGCTCATCGTCGGCGGCACCTCGCTCGCCGTCTATCCTGCGGCGGGGCTCATCAATTATTACCGGGGAAATAAGCTGGCGCTGGTCAACCGGGGCAGAACGCCCTATGACAATTATGCCGACCTTGTGATCCACAAGAACATCGGCGACGTGTTCAGCCAGATTTAAGGAGTACATATGGCCAAGGGAAAGCTGATCGTGCTGGAGGGGATCGACGGAAGCGGCAAGTCTGCGCAGTATCGCCGCCTCTGCGCACGAATGGAAAAGGACGGAATCGAGTATACTCATATTGTCTTTCCGCGCTACAACAAGGAGAGCAGCGCGCTGATCCGCATGTATCTGGGCGGGGAATTCGGCAGCAAGCCCTCCGACGTGAACGCGTATGCCGCGTCGACCTTTTTTGCCGTTGACCGCTTCGCGGCCTACAAGACCGACTGGGGCAGGATATATGAACAGGGCGGTGTGATCCTTTCCGATCGTTACACGACCTCCAACGCCGTGCATCAGGGCTCCAAGCTCCCGACAGAGGAGCTTCCGGCCTTTTTCTCCTGGCTCTCCGATCTCGAATACGGGAAGATGGGCCTGCCGAAACCCGACCTCGTGATCTACCTTGACGTCGATCTGCAGACCTCTCTGGCCCGCATGCGCCGCCGGCAGGAGAAAAACCACACCAGCGGAGACATCCATGAAAAGGACATCGCCTATCTGCAGAGCTGCCTGCGCACGGCGGATATGGCGGCGGATTTCTTTGGATGGACGCGCATCCCCTTCATGAAAGACGGCAAAGAGCGCGAGCTGGATGAGAAAAATGCCGAGATCTACGACATCGTCCTTCGCCATCTCAAATAAAAAAGGGCCTCAGACGAGGCCCCCGCGCATCAGGACTCTTCAGCGCCGCGGATCAGCAGCAGCCGTTGCCGCAGCCGCAGTTGTTGTTGTCACAGCCGCAGCCGCATCCAAAGCCGTTCCCGCCGCAGCCGAAGAGGATGATGATCAGAATGAGGATCCAAAGACCGTTGTTGTTGCAATTGTTGCAGAACATGGTTCTTCCCTTTCTCCGCGTTCGGTAGTCTCCCTCTGCGCATCCCGCGGATCGGATGGCAGCGCATTGCGGTGCAGGACAGCGCTTTGCCCTGACCACGCCATCCTATGATCCTCAATCTTTTCCCGTTACAGTCAGCATACAAGGAGTTCCAACATGGCAGATAAGCAAGACATTGTCGATCAGGTCCTCAACAGCGAGCCGGCGCGCAGCCCCGGCCGCCATTCTGCGCGGCCGAAGCCCGTGGCCGCCGCGAGGCCGGAACGGGAGAAAAGCCCGTCCCTCAGCAGCGTTGACAAGCTGCTGATCGACGAGACCGGCGAAGAAGCCTACAATTACACAGGCGACGAGACCACGGAGCGGGATTACCGCCCGATCCGGCAGAGTCATGAGTATCGCTCCGGGTGCCTCGGCGGGATCATGTACTTCGCGTTCATCCTCTGTCTGGGCGTGGTGCTTGCCTGCCTTGCATGGATGGCTGCCAGCGATATGCTCGCCCTGAACAAGGTGCCGTATTCTACAACGGTCACGCTCCCGCAGAGCATTTTCAGCTCCGAGACGGTTGACACCTTCGACGAGGATGGGGTGAAGACCGGCACAAAGCGCGTCACGCACGCGGACATGGACTATGTCGCGCAGACGCTCAAGGATGCCGGGCTCATTGAAAACAAATGGCTCTTCAAGCTCTTTGCGCAGGTCTCCCACGCGGACACCAAGCTCAAACCCGGCGAATATGAGCTGCATTCCACATACGATTACCGTGCACTGATACAGAATATGCGCCCCGGCTCCGGCGCGGCCGTCACCGTATCGGTGACCTTCCCGGAGGGCTACAGTCTGCGGCAGACCTTCCTGCTGCTGGAGGACAAGGGCGTCGCCAGCTACGACGATCTGATGAGCGCCGCGGCGAGCTACAAGTTCAACTATGACTTCCTTGAGGATCTCGACTCCGATCAGGCTAACCGCCTGGAAGGCTTCCTCTTCCCGGACACCTATGAGTTCTATGTCGGCATGCAGCCCTCCAGCGCGATCAACAAATTCCTTGAAAATTTCCATTACCGCATGACTGCCGATCTGCTGCAGCGCATGACGGAGCGCGGGCAGAATATCCATGAGATCATTACCATCGCCTCGATGATCGAAAAAGAGGCCGCGAACGACAACGAGCGCGCCACCATCGCCTCGGTCATCTACAACCGTCTGCGCGCCGGCATGCCGCTCGGCATCGACGCGACCACGCTCTATCTCTATCCCGACCATGAGGGGGCCCCGACCGCGAGCATGCTGGAGGAGGATACCCCCTACAATACCCGTCTCTATACCGGACTTACGCCGACGCCGATCTGCAACCCCGGCCTGACCTCGATCCGCGCCGCGCTCTATCCGGAGAACACCAACTTCTATTACTATGCGCTGGACACCGAGACCGGCCTGCATAAGTTCTTCACAAACGCCTATGAGTTCAACAACTTTGTCGCCAGGCAGAACTACTGAGCCGCTTGAGCTCCTGTCCCCGGCGGGGGACATGGAGCGGCTGAAAATGGCCGTTCTTTACGGGGCGGACGCCGTCTATCTTGCAGGCAGGCGCTTTGGCATGCGCACGGCGGAGGTGAGCTTTTCCGACGAAGAGCTCGCCGAGGCTGTACGTTTTGCTCACAGCCGCGGCGTGAAGGTCTATGTGACCTGCAATACGCTCCCGCGGGAGGATGAGCTTCGTGAGCTGCCGGGCTATCTGGAATACCTGCAGGACATCGGCGTCGACGCGCTGATCATCGCGGATCTCGGCGTCATGGATCTGGCAAAGCGCCACGCGCCGAAGCTGAAGCGCCATGTCAGCACGCAGTTCGGCGTGATCAACAGCGCCGCGGCAAACGCGCTCTTCGAGCTCGGCGCCGACACCGTCGTGCTGGCCCGTGAGACGCCGCTGGAGGACATCCGCCGCATCCGGGAGCATACGCCGAAGGAGCTGCGGCTGGAGGCCTTTGTGCACGGCGCGATGTGCGTCTCCTTCTCCGGACGCTGTCTGCTGTCCAACTATATGACCGGGCGTGACGCCAACCGCGGTCAGTGCGCGCAGCCCTGCCGCTGGAAGTATTATCTCGTGGAAGAGACGCGGCCCGGCCAGTTCTTCGAGATCAGCGAGGACGGCGGCACGCATATCATGAACTCCAAGGATCTGTGCATGATCGAGCATCTGCCGGAGCTCATCGATGCGGGCGTCAGCAGCTTCAAGATCGAGGGGCGCACGAAATCCGCGTACTACACCGCCGTTGTGACCAATGCCTACCGCCACGCGCTGGACGCTGCGAAGGCGGGTGAGCCCCTTGATCCCGCCTGGGTGGAAGAGACCGAGATGCTCAGCCACCGCCCGTATACGACCGGCTTCTTCTACGGCGAACCCGGCCAGCACTATCAGGAGGGCATGTTCCTTAGAAAGGCAGACGTCGTCGCCGTCGTGGAGGACTGTGCGGAGGACGGCGCGGCGCTGCTGACCCAGCGCAATAAATTTGCCTCCGGCGACGCGCTTGAGCTCCTTTGCCCCGGGCAGAAGCCCATCCCGTTTACCGCCGGAGAGCTGACCGACGGGGACGGACAGCCGATCACGGACACCCACAGGGCCATGATGCCGTTTCACATGCGGCTGCCGCTGCAGGCGCCTGCCTTCTCCATCGTGCGCAAACGCCGCGATATGGCAGATAATCCTTGACAAATGTCCGGTCTGTGGTAAAATTACATAGGCTTTGACGAAAAGAGCCGGAATGAGAGCACTGCAGAGAGGGATCGGCCGCTGCGAGATCCTGTGCTTTGTCCGGCGGCCGCTTCCGAGCCGCCCTGCGACGAGCGGGGCGTATGCCTGCGTTAAAGGCGCTTGAGATGTCGCGTGAGCGATAATCAGGGTGGTACCGCGAATTCACCTTCGCCCCTGTTCCGGGGCGAAGGTATCTTTTTTTCTGGGAGGCAACTATGGAAAAATACGGACTGAATCAACTGCGCGAGATGTTCCTTAGCTTTTTTGAGACCAAAGGGCATCTGCGCCTGCCGAGCTTTTCGCTGATCCCGCAGGGCGACGCGAGCCTGCTGCTCATCAACTCCGGCATGGCTCCGATGAAGCCCTATTTCAAGGGCGAGCAGGAGCCGCCGCGCCACCGCGTGTGCACCTGCCAGAAGTGCATCCGCACCGGCGACATCGAGAACATCGGCAAGACAGCGCGGCACGGCACCTATTTTGAGATGCTGGGCAACTTCTCCTTCGG
>CAMJQX010000026.1 GCA_946408145.1 uncultured Clostridia bacterium | reverse complement strand
TCGGCGTCGGCTCGGGGCTGGGCTCGGAGCTCGGCGTCGGCTCGTCCGTCTCTGCAGGAGCCGGTAAGGCTTCGGCGCACGCGGCGCTGCCGACCGAAAGGCTCAGCGTCAGCAGCAGGACAAGAAGGAGCAGAAAGCTGCGGGATGCGGTGTTCTTCATGATTTCTCTCCGTTCAGTTTATATGAAAGATTTCTTTCGCGACGGAAAAAGCTCTTGACGGGAAGCCAGGTTTCCGATATACAATCTTCTTGAAAGACTATAATGCCTGAAAAGCAAAAAGTCAATGAAACGCACAGTCGCTACCCTTTGTTGGAAAGGAAGGAAAGCATGAGCAAAAAGATCGTCACCTATTTCAGCGCAGGCGGCAATACCCGCACGCTGGCGAAGACGCTTGCCGAAGCGGCCGGGGCCGAGCTGTATGAGATCCGCCCGGAACTCCCCTACGAGCGGAAGGACCTGAACTGGATGGACAAACAATCCCGCAGCACGCTGGAGATGCAGGATCCGAACTGCCGCCCGGCGATGGCCGCGCAGGAGATCCCGGCGGCGGAGGCGGATGTGATCTTCCTGGGCTTCCCGATCTGGTGGTACCGCGAGCCGAGCATCATCGACAGCTTCCTGGACGCCTATGACTTCACGGGCAAGACCGTCGTGCCCTTCTTCACCTCCGGCGGCAGTGAGCTCGGCGAGGGCCAGGGCAGGATCGAAAAGCTTGCCAAAGGCGCAAAGGTGCTCGAGGGCAGGCGCTTTCGCGCCCGCGCCTCCGAGAGCGAGCTGAAAAACTGGCTCGCCGCGCTGAAGCTCGACTGAGCGATCAGTCAAGCGGACAACACAACGCCGCCCGCCCCATTTCCTTCGGGGCGGGCGGCAGCTGCATCCCTACGCCTCAGTTTTTGCGGGCGGCGATCAGATAGCGATGGGTCAGCCCGGCGATCTCGCCCTCCGCCTCCAGCTTCCGCTGCAGCGCCAGCAGGCGCGGCAGGCAGCGCGCGACCGAGAAGCCGGGGAATTCCCACTCGATGATGCGCGCGAACCACACGAAAGCGCCGATGTCGGTAAAGGCGATCGGGGGGAAGGCCTCCTCCGCCCGCAGGATCTCGAAGCCCGCCTCCCGGAAACGCTCGCGCTGAACCGAGAGCCTCAGATCGGGGAAAGGCGGAGGCGCATCCGGCAATACCATCTGCACGAGCTCCCGGTCATTGTCGGAGCCGACCTGCTGCGTGACGAAGACGCCGCCCGGCTTGAGCAGCCGGAAGCACTCTGCGGCGTCAAAGCTCCCGTGGCGGTTGATCATCAGGTCGAAGGAGGCGTCGGGAAAGGGGATATGCGCCGGGTCGCCGCAGGGCCGGAAGTCGATCCCCAGCGGCAGCAGCCGCTCCCGACAGAGCGTGACGTTCGGCGAATAGCCCTCCGTCGCGGCGGTGTTTTCGCAGGGATGCCCCAGCGAGAGCAGAAATTCGCCGCCGCCGGTGTCATAGTCGAGCAGGCGGCTGTCCGCCCGGCGGTATTCGTTGACGATCTGCCGGTAGTCCCAGGGCGGATCTCCCTCGCGATACCTGCCGTTAATGTGGGAGAAATCCCAGCCGCGGATATGCGCAAGCTCCTCCTCCCGCTTCCAGGAGCGGACGAGGGTGTCGAGGCGTTCGTGATCCATGAAAGCTCCTTTCCCGCGCCGCGGAGCGCGCATGGGGCAGTCTGCCGGGTCCCGGGCTCATCATAGCACAGTTTGCCCGGCCGCGCAACGGCGGCCGGGCTTGACAGCGCGGCCCTTATCCACTATAGTACCCAGTGACGGCATATGAAAGGAGGACGCCATGGAGAAATTCATCCCCTACGAGAAGCTCTCGAAAAAGAAAAAGCGTGAGCGGAACGCCGAACGCCGCGGCACCTGGAGCATCAGCCCCGTGACCCGCAGACCCGGCAACCCCAAAGCGTACAAAAGGAAAAAGGCACAGGATTGGGAGACGGATCCCGGTTCTGTGCCTTTTCTTTCGGCCTCCGCAGCCGCTGCGGCGCAGATGGAAGCTTAAAGTGCTTAAATAGCATTTACAAGCACGGGAGACTGTGATAGAATACGGGAAACAAGAGGGAGGTGGCGATATGCAGCCCAGTTCCGATTTCTGGATCATGAGACCGCTCAATCCGCTGTTTCTGGCAGTATTTGCGGCTTTCCTGCTGCTGCTCGTCCTGGCGAGCGTCCTGCTGCGCGGCAAGAGCGAGAAAACGAGGGGCGCGGTCCTGATCGCGGCCTGCGTCGTGACGCTCATCGGATTCGTGTTCTATAAATACTACCTGTCGCTCGACAGCGAGTATAATGCCATCACCGCCGGGATGGGCGGCTTCAACTGGTGGGGCGAGCTGCCGCTGCAGCTGTGCAACATCAATATGATCATCATTCCGATCGCGGTGCTGAAAAAGAACCGCTCTCTGATGTGCTTCGGCTTTTTCCTCGGGCCGCTCGGGGCGCTGATGGCGCTGCTGATGCCCGGCAACGGCTTCGACGGCTACTCGCTGCTCCTGCCGCGGATGCTCGGCTATTACGGGACGCATTTCATGGTCGTGATCGAGGGGCTGGCGCTGGCCTCCTTCGGCCTGTTTCGGCCGAAGTTCCGCGATCTGCCGAAGGCCGCGCTCGCCGTGCTCGTGATCGCATTCGTGATCTTCCTCCTCAATCTGCTCCTGCGCTGGACCGGCCTGCACCCGAAGGCGAACTACTTCTTCTCCGTGGAGACGGAGGGCAATTTCCTGCTCGAGCTTTTCCACAGCTGGCTCCCGTTCCCGTTTTTGTATCTGCTGCCCTGCATCGTCATCCTCGGCGTGTACATGCTGCTGGTCACGATCCCCTTTGAGCTCGCCGACCGCAGGGCCGTAAGGTCCGGGGGAAAAGGCGCCTGACCGGATGCGCTGCTTCCGTATAAACCGTATAGAAAAGCAAAACCGCCGCCCTTGGAGGGCGGCGGTTTTGCTGATGAAAGAAGCGGGCGTCGGGCGCAGCATAGCGGGGACGCGCATACGCGCCGGATCACCGTTTGTCCTTGTCGATGAATTCCAGCGTGATCGTTGCCAGCAGCGCGCAGACGACAGTCATGAGAAGCAGCGAGAGCCAGCAGGATGTGATGTTCTCCTGCGAGTGCTCATAGGCGGGGTTGTAGTTGGCCGCCGTAGCCGCCTGCTGCACCTCCCAGTGGACCTTGTCTTCGCCGAGATAATCGATGATCTCCCCGACGGTGGTGTTGACCGAGAGCTTGTTCTGCCGCTCACCCTCCAGGAGGGGGCTGGCTGCAAGATAGTCGAGGACCTCGCCGAACGTGCTGTCGACGCTGACCTGCTCGTCCCCCAGGGAAGAGAGGATCGAGTCCTTCTCAAAGAGCGCGGCCATGAGCGTTCTGGCGTCCGATTCCGGCAGCAGCTCGGTCAGCTCCCGCACGGTATACGAGCGGTCGAACGCCGTCTCCCGGATGTCCTTGACGCCGGGGTTGTTCTCATCGGACAGATAATCCAGCGCCTGGCCTACGGTGAAGCTGAGCGAGAGATCCGTGCCCCTCAGCTTGCTCACCGAGCCCCACAGCGCGACCAGCGGGCGGCTGTTGTAGTCCGCCTGGGAGGCGAGCGCCGTCAGCCCGTAATGGGAGATCGTCAGCTCGTTCAGCGGCTTGCTCCACTCGGGCAGCTGCAGCATCCAGCCGGAAAAGACCAGCTGGAAGATCAGCACGAAAGGCATGATCGTCATGGCCGTAGTCGTGTTGCGCGCAAGCGAGGAGATCCACAGGGCAAGCGTATCTGCGGCGCAGGTGATCAAAAACAGGCTGATGCCGAGATCCGCGATCATCCAGCGGGTGAACAGCCCCTCCTCCGGAAAGCGGACGCCGACAACCCGGAACACGTACAGCGTGATCACCGTCTGCAGCAGGCAGAGCATCCCCTGGTAGATCAGGTGCGCGATGATATAGGAGCTTATGTGCATGCCCGCGCGGTGCTCGCGCTTGATGACGTCGCGCTCGCGGCAGATCACCTGGATGGAGTTGAAGCAGCCGTTCCAGATACCGACACAGGTCAGCGCGAAGGCGGCCATCAGCGTGCCCTCCATGGAGATGAAGAACATATTCTTGACCACCATCGCCACGAGGCCGGCGATCACCGCCGCCATCGGCAGGACCTTCCAGTCGTTCTGATACACGAACATGCGCAGGAATTTGCCGAGATAGATCAGGATCTGCGAGCGGCGCCCGCGGTAGCGGATCAGCTTCATCCGCTGTTCTTCCCGGATCGTTGTCGCTTCAGGCATGCTGCACCTCCGCGTACTTCGCGATAAACTCTTCCGCCCGGCCCTCACCGCCGACGGCCTTCATGTTGATGGTCTTCACGATGTCCTCCATGCGGTCTCTGCCGAAGAAGGCCCGCGCCTCCTCCACACTCCCGTAGAAGGCGAGCCGCCCGACGCGCCTGTCGTCCTTCGCCAGCACGATCACATCGTCGAACAGGTCGACCACGCGGTCGGGCGTGTGCGTGATGACGATCACGATCTTGCCCTGATCCGCGACCGCGCGCAGCTGCTCCATGAGCTCGCGCGCCATCACGCCGTCGAGGCCGGAGTCCGGTTCGTCGAGAATGAAGAGCGCGGGATTGCTCAAGAGCTCCATTGCGATGGAAACACGCTTTCTCTGGCCGCCGGAGAGCTTTTCCACCAGATGCGTCCTGGAGGGCGTGAGCCCGAAGATGTCCAGGACCTTATCCACGCGGGCCTTCCGCTCGGAGGGGAGGGCGTCCTTGGGCAGGCGGAGCTTCGCGGTGTCCATCAGCGTGCCGTAGATCGTGTCCTTGCCGCGCATCGTGTCCTGCTGCGGCGCGTAGCCGATCTGGTACTGCATCTTCTTGTAATGCTTGTAGATGTCGGTGCCGCCGAGCAGCACGCTGGCGTCCGCCTTCTCATAGCCGCAGATGGCGTTGAGGAAGACGGTCTTGCCCGCGCCGGAGCCGCCGAGCAGCAGCACCATGCGTCCGGGCGGGATGCTGAGGTGGATGTCGCGGATCAGCGTCTTCATGTGCAGGAATTCCCGCACCTTGCGGACCCGGAGGTTCACCGTCAGCCCGTCGTCGAGGATGTTGGCCATGCCGGAACTGGTCACGTCCGACAGCTCCCGGCGGATATCCTCCACCTTCCACAGCGGCTGGAACCTGCTGCTGAAGCCCCAGATCAGCGCCGGGATGAAATCGAGCGGGATCCAGAGCCACAGCCAGCGGCGGCGTCTCCCGTAGACCTCAATGAGGCCGGCGCAGACGCGGATGCTGTAGATGAGCTTGACCAGATACAGCGCCAGGATCGGGATAGCGAGATAACTGATGCTCTCGACTTCCTCAGACGATAACGTCAGCAGCTCCAGCTGCTGCAGCAGTCGGACAACGAGGATCGCAAGACTGGTAAGACAGGTGATCCTGCCCTCCGGCTCGCGTTCGGCGCAGCGGGCCATCTGATAGTCTCTGGCGCAGGGGATCAGGGCCCACCAGCCGGGCACGCCGGATTTTTGCAGCATGGCCCACAAACCGATGATGAACAGAGCCGTCAGGCCCGCCCCGATGACGGAGGTGGTGCCGAAGAGCACGAGCATTGCAATTTTCATACGCTTCACTCTCTCCGCATCCCGCGGCTGCGGCCCCTTCGGGGACTCGGGCGCGGGATGCTTTCTTTCTTCCCGGGATACGGTGCGTGCGGGACCGCAGGACGCGGATCAGGTATCCGGGGCCTGCTCCGCCGGCGCGTCCTTCTGCGGCGCGTCCAGACGCTGACGCTCGATGAGCTCGGCGAAAAAGCCGTTTTTCGCGATCAGCTCGTCGTAAGTCCCGTCCTCCATGATGCGCCCCTTGTCGAGCACGAGGATGCGGTCGCAGTTCCGGATGGTGCTCAGGCGGTGGGCGACCACGATGCGGGTGCATTTGAGACCGTCCAGCGCGTCGGAGACCTGCTTTTGCGTGCGGTTGTCCAGCGCGGAGGTCGCCTCATCGAACATGAGGATCTTAGGCTTCGGCGCGACGGCGCGCGCGATCATAAGCCGCTGCTTCTGCCCGCCGGAGATGCCGCCCTGCCCCTCGGAGAGGATCGTCTGCATCCCCATGGGCATGGCGCGGATATCGTCGGCGATGCCGGCGAGCTCCGCCGCCTCCCAGGCCTCGTCCAGACTCAGCTGCGGCGCCGAGATGACGATGTTGGAATAGATATCCCCCTGGAAGAGGCTGCCGTCCTGCATCACGACGCCGATCTTTCGGCGCAGCGAGCGCAGGTCGAGCGAGGAGAGATCCCTCCCGTCGTAGTAGATGGCGCCCTTCTCCGGCTTCTCGAAGCCGAGCAGCAGGCGCATCAGGGTGGATTTGCCGCAGCCCGTGGTGCCGACGATGGCGATGTACTCTCCGGGGCGGATCTTCAGGCTCATGCCGTCCACTACGTAGGGCATGCCGTCGTTATAGCGGAAGTAGACGTTCGAGAGCTCGATGCCGCCCTTGAGAGAGGTCACGACGCTCTTGTTCTCGGACGACTCCGGCTCGGTCTTCAAAATGGGCTCCGCCATTTCCAGAATGGGCTTGATCTGCGCCACGGAGAGCGCGACGCCCGTGAGGGAGGCGAAGGCGCCGGTGACCATGCCGAAGGCCGTGTTGAAGGCGATGTACTCGGAAGGCGTGACGCGCGTCTTCACCGCGAGGAAGTAGATCAGGATCGTGCCGGCCAGCGAGATCGCCGTGGTGATGGCGGCGTTTGCCTTGATAAAGGCCGGCGGATTGTATGTCAGCTCCGCCGCGTCGGAATAGGCCCGCGCCCAGCGGGCGAAGGCGCGCTTTTCCGCGCCGGCGAGCTTGATCTTCTGCACGCCGGAGATGAGCGCGAAGCTCATGCCGTTTTCCTTGGCGCCGCGCTCCATGACCTGCTTGCTGATGCGGATCTGCGTCAGCGAGGAGATGACGCTGAACAAAAGCGAGGTCAGGATGATCAGAAGCGCCGGCACCACCAGAGCGGGGGCGTAGCGGAAGATCTGCGTGATGTACAGCAGCGATACGAGCGAGCTGAGGCCGGAGGAAAAGACGTTGCCGAGCAGCAGCTCGCACAGCTGCGTGACCGCCCCGAAGCGGCTGGACAGCTCACCCGAGGAATACTGCCGGAAAAAGTTTGCCGGCAGGTTCATCACGCGCATCATGAGCGCCGCCTCTACGGACAGCGAGGTCTTGATCTCGATGCGGTTCATCATCAGCTCCCGCACGGTGGCGATGAGTTGGGAGGAGATGATGGTGCAGAGCATGAACACGGCCGTGCCCATCAGCAGGACGCTGCTTCCGCTGCGCAGCACGAAGCCGGTGAGCGTGCGGTTGATGTTCGTCATCACCATGCCCAGGAGGACGGTGAGCAGCGTCAGGCCGAGCAGTACGACGAAGTCCCCGGCGCTCAGGCAGTTCTTGAGATAGACGATCAGGTCGGGGATGCCGAGCTTTTTGAGCGGCAGCGGCCGGTAGAAGCAGATGGCGTCGGCGTCGAACTGCGCGGCGGTCTGCCGGTTCAGGCTCGTCTTCTGCCCGGTGACGGGGTCGATGCAGGTGTAGCCGAGGAAGGACTTCGGGATCAGGGCGACGGGCATGCCGTCCTCCCTGCGGAAGGCGAGCATCGGCCCGTAGGCGTCCTTGTACCAGCCCTCCTCGAGCCGGACGCTGCGGCGCATCAGGCCGTAGGGACGCAGGCAGTAGTCCAGCTGCTCATCCGGGTCCTTCACGCTGTCGGGGATCTCGATGCTTTTGCAGTGGTAGTATTTCAGGATCTCGTCGATCGCAGCCTTGGTGACGATGCGCGCATCCTTCAGAGCGCCCGCCTCCCGGCGGCCGAGCACGACGGAGGCCATGCGGAAAATGGAGTCTTCAAAAATCTCCTGATCGCTCAGCTTGCGCTGACGGATCTGTTCGTCGAACCAACCCATATCTCCGCCTCCTCTCAGTCGCTCGCGACGAGCTCGGTATAGAAGCCGCCCTTGGCGTAGAGCTCGTCGTGCGTGCCGCGTTCGACCACCACGCCCTTGTCGAGGACGATGATCTCATCACAGTCGCGGATGGTGGAAAGCCGGTGGGCGATCACGATGCAGGTGATCCCGCGATCCTTCACGGCCTTCACGAGTTCGTATTCGGTCTTGGCGTCGAGCGCGGAGGTCGCCTCGTCCATGATGATGACGGAGGGATCCTGCGCGAGCACGCGGGCGATCTCCAGGCGCTGGCGCTGCCCGCCGGACAGATCCTTGCCGCCCTCGACGAGCTTCCCCTGGAAGCCGCCGTCGCGCGCCATGATGTCGTCGTAGATCTGGGCGTCCCGCGCGGCGAGGATCATCTCAAAGTCCTCGATCGACTCGTCCCACATCTTGATGTTGTTGGCGATCGTGTCCTCGAAGAGGACGATGTCCTGATCGACGACGGCGACCGAGCCGGTGAAAACGCTCCGATCGATCTCGCAGATCGGCTTGCCGTCAAACAGGATCTCGCCGCTCCAGGGCTGGTAGAGGCCGGAGATCAGCTTTGAGAGCGTGGATTTGCCGCAGCCGGAGGTGCCGACGAAGGCGACGCGGCTGCCGGGCTGCATGCTCATCGAGAAATCCCGGATCAGGGGCTCGCCCAGTCGGGAATAGCCGAAGCTAACGTTTTTCAGCTCGATCCGGCCGGAGAGCTTGGAGTAGTCCGCGTCCTCGCGCAGCGGCGAGTCGCTGAAAGCCGGGTCGGTCGGATACTGCATGACGTCCTCGACGCGCTCCATCTCGGTGCGCATCTCCTGCAGCGTCTGCCCGGCGGAGATGAGCATCATGGCGGGGGACATGAAGGAGCTCAGAAAGCCCTGGAAGATCATGATCGAACCGAGGGTGAAGCGGCCCTGCATGGTGAGCCAGACGCCGAGCACCATGACGGCGGCGTTGGCGATCGTCGACAGGAGCGCGGGGATGCCGCCGAGGAACTGGCTGAGGCGGATGAAGCGGACGTTCTGCGCGTTCACGGATGCCTGGTAGCCGGCCCACTTCTGGAAGTAGCCGTTCTCCGCGCCGCTGGCCTTGATGGTCTCGACCATCTGGATGCCGGAGACGGTGGCGGCGGCGAGCTTGCCCGCGTCGCGCATCTGCACGCGCGTGATGTTCACGCGCTTGGCGGAAATGATCCGGGAGACCAGCAGGTTCAGCACGATGGTCACGAGGCCGACCAGCGTCAGCATGACGCTGTAGCGGAGCATGACGACGAGGTAGAAGACCATCATGATCGTGTTGAGCAGCAGGGGCGTGAAGGTGTTGACCAGGATGCTCGCGATCGAGGCGTTGGTGCTCTTGCGCTGCAGGATGTCGCCCGCCATGCGCTGGGAGAAGAAGGACATCGGCAGGCGCAGGATCTTCCACATGAAGGAGCTGCTGCCGACAATGGCCATCTTGCCGTTGATTTTGAGCGAGTATACGTTCTGGATCCACGAGGTCGCCACCTGGGCGAGGCCGAACAGCGCCATCAGAGCGACGAAGGGCAGCAGAAGCTCCCGGTTCTCGCCGGTCAGCAGGCGATCCATGAAGAAGCCGGAGAAGACCGGGTTGATGATGCCGAAGAGATAGCCGATCACGGACGAGAGCAGCACGAAGGCCACCGCGGCGCCCGCGCCGGCCATGCGCCTGCGCGCGAATTCCAGCGTGCTCTTGGGCTTTCCGCCGGGCTCAAAGCCCTCGCCGGGCCGGATATCGAGCACGATGCCGGTGAAGGAGCGGTCGAACTCCTCCATCGTGACCTTGACCTCGCCGCGGGCGGGGTCGTTGAGATAGGCGTAGTTCCCCTTGAAGCCGTCGAGGACGACAAAGTGGTTGAAATTCCAGTGGATGATGCAGGGATAGGACATCTCCTCGCGCACGCTGTCGAGCTCGCAGCGGTAACCCTGGGCCTCGAAGCCGTAGCTGCGCGCGGCGAGGAGCATGTTCTTCGCGTTGGAGCCGTCGCGGGAGACGCCGCAGTCGAGACGGGCCTGCTCGAGCGGCACCCACTTGCCGTAGTAGGCCATCACCATGGCGAGGCTGGCGGCGCCGCATTCGAGCGCCTCCATCTGCATGATGACGGGGACCCTGGCTCGTCCGCGCCTCACCGGCTGGCGGATCTTGTTGTGACTCATGGCAGCCTCCTCAGCGGAAGAGCAGGCTCAGCACCTGGGTCTGCCGGAAGATGACGCGCGCGGGATAGCTGCCGTCGGCAAGCGTTGTGCCGGCCGAGGCGAAGAGCGCGCCGCTCTCGGTGCTGCCCACGCTGTCGATCAGCGAGGAGGTCTCGCCGACCGTCACGCTCATGCCGGCCTTGACATTGGCGGCCAGCTCCGAGTCGTCGAAGACGACGATCATCCTGCCGTCCTGCACCTGCGCGGTGCCGGCGGCGTAGCTGTCGATGTGTGCGGTCGAGCCCCAGATCAGCATACCGACGAGCAGCAGGATGATCGCCGCCATCACGATCCAGACCGCGGGGCTCGTGACGCGCAGATAATCCGTGAGCTGTTCGGGGGAGGAGATGCTCTCCATGCTGCTTTTACGAAACAGGGACTGCTGGTCCATGATCATGTTCTCCTTTGTCGGATGATTCTTGCTCGGGAAAGGGCCCGCCGGGCGCCCGACGGTCTCATGAACAGGTTACTTCTGATTCTTTAATGTACCTTAAAATGCGGATAAAATCAAGAGCACCGGCGCGATCTGTCGATTATTCTGCGGGCGGCGGCAAACTTCAGAATTATTAAGAGAAAGAATTGGGAGATTTTTGTTGGCTTTGGCGGAAAAAAGATGTATAATGAATACTTGGAAATCAAAGAATGATGTTCAGGGGTGATGGAATGCTTTCTGTGGAAGCTTTCGGCGAGCGCATACGCAGTTTGCGCATCGAACGGAACCTCACACAGCAGGAGCTCGCGGACCGGCTTTTCGTCTCGCGAAAGACGATCGGCAACTGGGAGTCCGGCAGCTGCCTGCCGGATATCAGCACTCTGTCGGCGCTGGCCCGGATCCTCGGCGTGAAGACCTATGAGCTGCTCGATGAGATGTTTACCGACGAGGACGGCTCCCCGATCGTCATCGTCGTGGAAAAGGAGCGGCTCATCCTCAGAAGCTTTGTCCAGCTGATCCGATCCGCCCTGCCGGAGGCGAAGATCTTCGGCTTCGACAGCTTTTCGGAGGTCCAGCGCTTCGCCACCGACAAGGCGGTCTCGGTCGCCTTTATCGACGTGGAGCTGCATGAATCCAGCGGCTTCGTCCTGGCAAAGCTGCTGCAGAGCATCACGCCGCGCATCAACATTGTCTTCATGACGCGGGACTTCACGAACACGGACGCCGCGTGGGGCATTTATCCGAGCGGCTGCGTGCTGATGCCGCTGACGAGAGAAAAGATCCGCGCGGAGATCGAGCATCTCCGCTTCCCCGTCCGCGGCCTCGGCATCGGCGCCTGAGACGGGCGGCTTGAAATTGACTCAGAATAACATTACGGGAGGAAACAGCATGACAAACAACAAACTCAACGACGACGAGCTCCTGGGCGTGTCCGGCGGCTTCGGCGCGGCCGATGTGGTCGCCTCCGGCAGCTTTGCGTCCAACTCTGGCACCAGCCTGAACCTGCTGGTCAACTGGAGCGTCGTCAACGATAACTACGGTCAGCGCACGCTGCAGGTCGCCGTGAGCGCCGTGTCCTATGCGCTCGTCACCATCTCGCTGTATAACGGCGTCCAGATGACCCTCAACGGCATCGTGTATTCGGCCACCTCCAACGCCATCGACTACCGCGGCAAGTCCAAGGTGAGCAATCCGCTCGCGAGCTTTTCCGTCCCCTACTATCAGGGGCCCTCGCCCATCAGCGTCGTGTTCCACTTCAACGGGACCCTGAGCGGACAGCCCGTCAGCGACATCGTTGCGACCGGGACGATCACCGCCTGACGGTGCGCCATTGAAAGATCGGTAATAATCCGGATAAAGAAGAGATCCCCTGCCGCTTTTGCGGCAGGGGATCTCAGACTGTAGACAAACCCGGCGCGACCAGGATGGACACGCATGGGGAGAGCGCGAGAGGGGATTGGTTATTCCCTCTCGCAGTTCAATTAGTGCAAAACCAGGAACATTTTCGAATGCTTCTGGTTTTGCCTGTCAAGCTGTCGACACTTTGTCGATAGCTTGAGAAGATCCCCTGCCGCTTTTACGGCAGGGGATCGTTTCAGACTGCAGGAAAACCAGCGCAGCCGGAATGGACGCGCATGGGGAGAGCGCGAGAGGGCTGCGGCAAGAACCGCTGC
>CAMJQX010000025.1 GCA_946408145.1 uncultured Clostridia bacterium | reverse complement strand
TGAGCACGATCACGGCCGCCAGCAGCAGCACGCCCAGCGCGAGGGCGGCCCAGTCGCGCGTCTCCATTTTCAGCTGCTTCATGCGGGTGCGGCCCTCGCCGCCGTGGTAGCAGCGGCTCTCCATGGCCACCGCCAGCTCGTCCGCGCGGCGGAAGGCCGACACGAACAGCGGCACCAGGATCGGCAGCAGCGCGCGGGCGCGCTGGAGAAGATTGCCGTTTTCGAAGTCCGCGCCGCGGGCCTTCTGGGCGGACATGATCTTGTCCGTCTCCTCGATGAGCGTGGGGATGAAGCGCAGCGCCATGGACATCATGATCGTCATCTCATGCACCGGCACGTGCAGCTTCTTGAGGGGGTTGAGCAGCAGCTCCAGCCCGTCCGTAAGAGCCATGGGGCTGGTGGTGTAGGTCAGCAGGAAGGTGCCCGCGATCAGCAGCGTGATGCGCAGCATCATCTTCACCGCGCGCTCTATGCCCTCCCAGGTGACGATCCAGCCGGGGCGGATGGGCGTGCCCGTGGTGTAGAAGATGTTCAGCAGCGCCGTGAGGGCGATGATGAAGAGCATGGGCTTGAGGCCCTTGAAGATGTTCTTCGGGCTGATGTGCGACACGGCCATGCACACGAGCGTCGTCAGCAGCACGAGCGCGTAGCCGACCCAGCCGCTCGCCTGAAACAGGGCGACGATGTACAGCAGCACGAGGATGAGCTTGGTGCGCGGGTCGAGCCGGTGCGCGACGGTATCGCCGGGGAAGTACTGGCCCAGGGTGATGTCCTTCAGCATGCGGCCACCCCCTTTGCCAGCTTCACGGCAGCCAGCAGCTGCTCGTGGGTGAAGATCGCGCCGGGCAGCTCCATGCCCCGCTCGCGCAGGGCCATGGCGAGCGCCGTGGCCTGCGGCACGTTGAGGCCGATGTCGATCAGTTCCTGCGGGCGGGAGAAGACCTCCTCCGGCGTGCCGTCCATGGCGATGTGCCCGTGGTCGAAGACGATCAGGCGCTCGGTGAGCCGGGCCGCGTCGTCCATATTGTGGCTGACGATGATGACGGTCGCGCCGCTCTGCTCGCGGTAGCGGCGGATGTTGTCCATGATCTTCCGGCTGCCCGAGGGGTCGAGGCCGGCGGTGGGCTCGTCGAGGATCAGCACGCCCGGGCGCATGGCGATCACGCCCGCGATCGCGACGCGGCGCTTCTGCCCGCCGGACAGCTCCAGCGGGGAGCGCTCGAAGAGCTTCTCGTCCACGCCCACGAAGCCCGCGGCCTCGCGCACGCGCTCGTCGATCTCCTCTTTGCTCAGGCCCATGTTCTTCGGTCCGAAGGCGATATCGGCAAAGACGGTCTCCTCGAAGAGCTGGTACTCGGGGTACTGGAACACGAGGCCGACCTTCCACTTCACGTCGTGGCGGCTCTTCTTGTCCCGGTTGATATCCTCCCCGTCGAGCAGGACCCGCCCGCTCGTCGGCTGCAGCAGGGCGTTGAGATGCTGGATGAAGGTGGACTTCCCCGAGCCCGTGTGGCCGAGGATGCCCACGAACTGGCCCTGCGGGATCTCGAGGCTGATATCCTCTATGGCGGTTTTTTCAAACGGAGTCCCCGCGCTGTAGGTGTGGCGCAGCTCCTCCACGGTGATGACAGACATAGGCGTTTATTCCTTCCGGTCCCTCCCACTTGCCGTGGTGAAGGCTGGGTATTATGCGTTGACTATGATCCCGGCGCAGCTCCCGGCGTCCAGGCTGTCGAGCGGCAGCTTCAGCCCCGCCCGGTTCAGATCCCAGCACAGCCGCGTGGTCTCGGGCACGTCCAGGCCCTCGCGCTCCATCAGCTCCACCCGGGAGAAGACCTCCCCCGGCGTGCCGTCGGCGGCGATTTTGCCGTAGGACATGACGATGAGCCTGTCCGCGCCGATGCACTCCTCCATGTGGTGGGTGATGAGCACCACGGTCATGCCCCGCTCGCGGCACAGACGCGTCACCGTGGAGATGACCTCCTGCCGGCCCTGCGGGTCGAGCATGGCGGTCGGCTCGTCGAGGACGATGATGCGCGGCTGCATGGCGATGACGCCCGCGATGGCGACGCGCTGCTTCTGCCCGCCGGAGAGCAGGTGCGGCGCGTGCTGCCGGAACTCGTACATCCCGACGGTCCTGAGCGCATTATCGACCCGCTCGCGGATCTCCGCGGGCGCAACGCCGAGGTTTTCGGGCGCGAAGGCCACGTCCTCCTCCACGACGTTCGCGACGATCTGGTTGTCCGGGTTCTGGAAGACCATGCCCACCTTGCGGCGCACCTGAAGGAGCTGCTTTTCATCGGCGGTGTCGATCCCGTCAACCAGCACGCGGCCCTCGGTGGGAAGGAGGATGGCGTTCATGTGCTTGGCGAGCGTCGACTTGCCGGAGCCGTTGTGCCCCAGCACGGCCACGAAGCTCCCCTCCTCGATCGCAAGGTCGACGCCGCAGAGGCTCTCCTTGCTCGCGTCGGGGTATGTGTAATGCACGTTTTCGAATCGAATGATACTCATGGTTATCTTTCCCAACGGCAAGAGGCCCCGCAGGGCAGGTACAGGCCGCTGTCGCTCACGGGCAGGGCCAGCTCCTGACTGTCGGAGCGGCCGCCGAACTTTTTGGTGAAGATGCTCTCGCTCACATAGCTGAGCACCGAGGGGGACAGGCCCGTGGTGTAGGAGTTGACGAGCACGAAGAGCGGCTCGTCGGACAGTACGCCCGCACACAGTGAGACGAAGGGCCAGAGATTCTGTTCCAGCTTCCAGACCTCGCCGCCGGGGCCGCGCCCGTAGGAGGGCGGATCCATGATGATCGCGTCGTAGCGGTGCCCGCGGCGGATCTCCCGCTCGACGAACTTGGCGCAGTCGTCCACGATCCAGCGGATCGGCGCCTCGGCAAGCCCGGAGGCCGCGGCGTTTTCCTTGCCCCAGGCGACCATGCCCTTCGCCGCGTCCACATGGCAGACGGAGGCGCCGGCCTTCGCGCAGGCGACGGTCGCGCCGCCGGTGTAGGCAAAAAGATTGAGCACGCTGATCGGCCGCCCGGCCGCGCGGATCTTCGCCATGGCCCAGTCCCAGTTGGCGGCCTGCTCGGGGAAGAGGCCGGTGTGCTTGAAGTTCATGGGCTTGACGCGGAAAGTCAGCTCCTTGTAGCGCACGCTCCACTCGGCAGGCAGGCTTCCCTTGTCCCAGCTGCCGCCGCCGCTCTCGCTGCGGCGATAGCGCGCGTCCCGGTCGTTCCAGTGGGGATTGCGCCGCGGCGTGTCCCAGATGGCCTGCGGGTCGGGGCGGACGAGATAAAAGTCCCCCCAGCGCTCCAGCTTCTCCCCGCGGGAGCAGTCGAGCACTTCAAAATCTTTCCATTGATCGGCGATCCACATAGCAGCAGCCCATACCTATTCCATAATATAACCATGGTATTTTATCATCAATTCTTATTGCGGTCAATACTCCCGCAGACGGATTATGGAGCATGCCAGGCATGCTCCATAATCCGAACAAAACGATATGTTCTTTATCCCTCGATCGCCGGCAGCACGAACTCGGCGGCGAAGTGCTCCCCGTCCCGCCTGGTCTCAAAGCGGCCGTTCATGCCCTGCATGATCTTTTCACAGGTGCGCAGGCCGATCTTGGTGCTCTCCACGCGCGGCGCGGACTTCCCGACGGTGTTCGACATCGTGACCGAGAGCTCCCCGTCCGCGAGCTCCGACACGATCATCAGCGGCTCGTTACGATCTGCGTATTTCTTGGCGTTGGAGACCAGGTTGTCGAGCACGCGCTTGAGATAGAGCGGGTCGACCTCGATCTCGCACTCGCCCGTAAATTCGATGCGCCGCACGGCAAAGCCCGCGTCCGTCAGGTCAAACTCGGCCTCGCCCAGCAGCTGCTCGAGAAGCAGCCGCGCGTCGTAGCGCTCGCGGTCCATCTGCAGCTCGGCGCGGCCGAAAACGAGGAAGTACTTGAACAGCTCATCCGTCAGGTCCTTCAGCTCCAGCGCCTTGTCGTAGGCAGAGCGGGCAAACTGCGCGCTGCGCTCCGCGTCGCCGCTCTCGTTGAGCAGCTCCAGGTAGCCGAGCAGGCTGGTCATGGGGGTGCGGATGTCGTGGGAGATGGCGGTGATGAGCTCGGAGTTTGCCTCCCAGGCCCGGCGCTCGCCGGACATGCGCTCGATCACCGCGTCGCGCATGTGATCCATCTCGGAGGCGAGCATGCTCAGCTCGTCCACGCCCGCGGTGTTGATCGGCGCCTCGAGATCGCCGCCGCCGATAGCCCCGGCCTCGCGTGACAGGCGGATGATGCGGTTGGTCAGGTGCCGGATGTAGGAGAACATGACGGCCACGAAGGCCAGGCTTCCGAGCAGGATCGCGATGATGCGGTTGAGGTTGTCCTCCCGGACGCTGGTGTTGTCCTCGATGCCGACGAAAAACTGCCCGTCGGCAAACTGCATCGGGTAGAGCTTGCCATAGATCGGCGAATACTGCGGCCGCGCGCCGCGGCTCTGCGCCGCGCGCGGGTCGAGCCCCAGTTCCTCCGGGCTGTACACGCTCACGCTCACATATTCCTCGCGGCTGTTCCAGCGGGCGACCGCCGCGCTGTCGCGGCCGGAGACCTCATTGCCGCTGACGTAGCCCGCGAATTCCGTATAGTATTCCGCCTGACGCGAGGCGATCGCGTCGGGGCTCATGTAGAGCCGCTCCAGGGCGAGGCTCGCCGCGCCGTAGGCCGCCGCAAAGACGAGCAGGGCGCAGACCAGGCTCAGCAGCAGCATGTACAGCATCTTCGCGTCCAGCGACTGGGGCAGGCGAAAACGCTTAGTCAATTTGGTATCCCCTTCCCCAGACGGTGCGGAGGATCTTGGGCTTGGACGGGTTCTCCTCGATCTTGCGGCGCACGTTCAGCACGTGCACCATCACCGTGTTGCCCGAGCCGGAGAGGAACTTTTCCTCCCACACGGCCTCGTAGAGCTCCGCGGCGGTGACTACCTTGCCCCGGTTTTTCACAAGATACTCCAGGATGGCGTATTCGGTATCGGTCAGCGTGACGGGTTTCCCGTTGGCCTTGACGCTGTGGGAGGCGAGATCGATCTCCAGCCCCTCGATCGAGAGCACGGAGGCGGGCTTGCCGCGGTACTGCTGATAACGGCGCAGCAGCGAGCCGATCTTTGCCAGCAGCTCCGCCTGGGAGAAGGGCTTGGACAGGAAATCGTCCCCGCCGCTCTGGTAGGCGGCCACGCGGTCCCGCTCGGCGGATTTCGCCGTCAGGAACAGCACCGGCGCGTTGGAGAACGCGCGCAGCTTCTCGCAGGTCTCCAACCCGTCCATGCCGGGCATCATCACGTCCAGCACCACCAGATCGGTGTCGGGATTGGCCCGGATATAGCTCACGGCCTCGGCCCCGTCGGCGGCCTCCGCCACGAAATAGTTGTCTTTTAACAGAAGGGACAGCACGTTCCGGATATCCGGATCGTCGTCCACGATGAGGATGCGGGATAAAGCAGCCATAAAATGACCTCCATCTTTGCTTTCTGGCGCCATTGTACCACATTTGTCTGCCAAAACAAACCGCCGCGCAAAGATTTAAGGAATCTTAAGATACACTTGCTGTATCATGTGATATAATACAGCCGCGCCGAACGAGGCGCAAAGCAAAACGACCGAGAATGCCCGGCGCCGTCGGGCATGGGAATATCTCACAGGAGGACACACAATGAAGAAATCCATCCGCGCCCTGCTCTGCATGCTTCTTGCTCTGGCCATGGCGCTCTCTCTGGCCGCCTGCGGCAAGACGAGCGAGGCCGAGCCCGAGAACAAGGACAGCGAGGCCACTGTCACCGACTATGTCTACAAGGCCGAGTTCACCCCCGTCGAATCGCCTGAGGACACGTATCTCAATCCCTGTGCCTTCACGGCGGACGGCATTTACGCCTCGTCCTACGAGAAGACCGGCGAGCGTGAGCTCTTCGAGGGCGAGACGCTGGATTACGAGGGCCAGCTGGACGTATACGGCCCGGCCCTGTATTTCATCTCGAATGACGGCAAGGTGAAGAAGCTCGGCGGCTACCAGCCTCTCCCCGTGCCGGAGGACGGCGAGAACCGCACCAACTACAGCTCCGGCTCCGATCTGATGGTCGTCGGCCTCAGCGACAGCGGCGAGCTGACCGCGATCGAGGCCGTCTATCAGAACTGGTTCGACGGCAGCCCCGAGGAGCTCTATGCCGATCAGAACTGGGACAAGTGGCACTATGAGCGCAATTATTTCATCCGCACGCTCGGCGCAGACGGCAGCGAGCTCAGCTCCGCGCCCATCGCCTTCGATCTCGGCGAGGACAACTATGTCAGCTTCTCGAATCTCTGCCGGGACAGCAAGGGGAACTACCTCGCCACGAACGACACGAACCTGATCGCCTTCGCGCCTGACGGCAGCATCTCCTATATCATCGAGAGCGACGATTATCTCAACAATATCGTTCGCCTCAAGGACGGCCGCGTGTGCGTGACCGTCTGGGGCAACGTCGGCATGGAGCTGCGCACGATCGACGCGGAAAACGGCCAGCTGGGCGAGAAGATCCCCCTGCCCGCCAACGCCTATGATCTGATCCCCGGCGGCGGGGACTACGATCTGTGCTACCGCAGCGGTTCCTTCCTCTACGGCGTCAAGCTGGAGTCCGGCGAGACCGAGAAGATCCTCAACTGGATCAACTGCGACGTCAACGGCGACTACATGAACGGCATGAGCATCGCCGAGGACGGCACCATCACCGGCGTGCTCACTTCCTACCGCGGCGAATCCCCCCGCACCGAATTTGTCAAGCTCAGCAAAGTGCCGGCCGACACGCTCCCCCACAAGGAGACGCTGAGCCTGGCCGTCATGTACCTCGACTACGACATGAGCGACCGGATCATCGACTTCAACCGCCGCAGCGACAAGGTCCGCATCGAACTGCGCGACTACTCCGAGTACAACACCGAGGAGGACTACTCCGCGGGTCTGACCAAGCTGACCACCGAGATCCTCTCCGGCAAGATGCCCGACCTTCTGTCCCTCAACAGTCTGCCTTACAGCCAGCTGGCCGCCAAGGGTCTGCTGGAGGATCTCTATCCCTATCTGGATGCGGACAAGGACTTCAATCGTGAAGACCTGTTCCCCACCGTGCTCAAGGCCATGGAGGCCAACGGCGGCCTCTACCGCATCTGCCCCAGCTTCTCCGTCCAGAGCCTGATCGGCGCCGCTTCCGTCGTGGGCGACAAGCCGGGCTGGAACTATGAGCAGTTCCGCGCGGCGCTGGCCTCCATGCCCGAGGGCTGCACCCCGCTGGATCAGTACACCACGCGCGACAACGTGCTCAATACCCTCGTCGCCCTGGACATGAACGACTTCGTGGACTGGAAGACCGGCAAGTGCAGCTTTGACAGTCAGGAATTCGTGGACGTTCTGGAATTCGCCAACTCTTTCCAGGCCGACTTTGACTGGGAGAATTACGACTGGAGCGAGGATGAGAGCACGCCCTCCCGCATCGCCCAGGGCAGGCAGATGCTGATGCAGGCAGGGATCTACAGCATTGACGACGTGATCTACAACGACGCCTATTTCGGCGGCAACAGCACCTATATCGGCTGGCCGACCAACAACGGCGTCGGCAACATGCTCTATCTGGGCGATCACGCCTATGCCATGAGCGCCTCCTGCTCCGACAAGGAGGCCGGCTGGGAGTTCCTGCGGAGCCTCCTGGCGGAGGACTACCAGAACAGCCTGTACGGTCTGCCCGTCGTGCAGAAGGTCTTTGACGCCAAGCTCAAGGAGGCCATGACGGTCGAGTACCAGAAGGACGCCGACGGCAACTACGTCCTCGACGAAAACGGCGAGAAGATCCAGGTCTCCCGCGGCGGCGTCGGCTTCGGCGACGGCAGCACCTATGAGATCTACGCCCTGACGCAGGAGCAGGCCGACAAGCTGCTCGAGGTCATCAATACGACCGACAAGGTCATGGACCAGAACGACGCCATCTTCAGCATCGTGCAGGAGGAGGCCGCCGCTTTCTTTGCCGGCCAGAAGAGCGCGGAGGACGTCGCCCGTCTGGTGCAGAGCAAGGCCAATCTCTACGTCAACGAGCAGCGCTGATCCGCCCGCTGCAAAAATCATAAACAAACAGAAACCCTGCCTGCGGTCCGGTCTGTTCCCGGATCGCGGGCAGGGTTTTTGTTCGTCGGACGGACAGCGCGGGGCTTCTATTATTCAGCCTCTCACGATCCGCAGGATGTCGTTGAACATCACGAAGGCCATCAGCGCCAGCAGCAGCACCATGCCCGCCGCGTGGATATAACCCTCGTATCTGGGATCGAGCTTTTTGCGGGTGATCGCTTCGATGAGGGCCGTCACCAGCAGCAGGAACACGCGCCCGCCGTCGAGCGCCGGGATGGGCAGCATGTTCATGATCGCGAGGTTGACCGCGATGAAGGCGCCGAGGTAGAGGATGTTGCTCACGCCGTCCTTCACGCTCTTGGCCTGCTCGCCGGTCTCCGCCATGAGGTCGACAATGCCGACCGGGCCGGACAGATCCTTGACGCCGACCTTGCCGGTGAAGAGCTGCTCCAGACCCTGCCAGACCATGCGGCCGAAGCCCATGCAGGTCTCCCAGGAGGCGCGCAGCTTGACGAGGGGCGTCGCTTCCTCGATACCGAAGTAGAAGCCGTACATCTTGTTCTCATAGCCCTCGTACTCCACGGGGGTCATGGGGAAGTCCTCCAGCTTGACCTTCTTTCCGTCGCGGATGACCACGATGTCGTACACGCCGTCGCCGCGGGACAGGAAATCGGACACGTCGTAGTATTCATAGATCCGGTGCCCATCGATCTTATAGAAGCGGTCGCCCTCCTGCAGCGCATCCTCTCCCTGGTAGGGGCAGCCCTCCATGAAGCCGTCGAGGATCGGCGCGCGGAAGGCCTCCGCGCCGGAATAGAGCAGCAGCACGACCACGAAGCCCAGCAGAAAGTTCATGAAGGAGCCCGCGCAGAGGATCAGGATGCGCTTCCAGATCGCGGCGTTGGTGAAGGCGCGCGGATCCTCCGAGCTCTTGTCCTCCCCGGCCATGGCGCAGTAGCCGCCGATGGGGATGGCCCGCAGAGCATAGAGCGTCTCGCCCTTCTGCTTTTTCCATATTGCGGGGCCCATACCGACGGCGAACTCCTCCACCTTCACGCCGCAGGCCTTGGCCACGGCGAAGTGGCCGAATTCATGGATGGCGATCAGCACGCCGAAGATCAGAATGGCAAACAGGATATATACGATGGTCATAAAAATCCTTTCTTTATTGGCCCCCTTGCCTAAAGGGGGCTCCCGCCGCAGGCGGGTGGGGGATTCGTAGGTCCTTTTGAGCAGTTCTTTCGCGGCGCTGTGCGTATCTGAACAAACCCTCCGCCCCTTCGGGGCGCCTCCCCTTTCGGAGAAAGTTCAGAACTTCTCTCTCACATAGGCTCTCGCCGCCGCGTCGGCCGCGAGGATCGTGTCGAGATCGTCCGCCGCGGTGACGCCCACGGCCTCCACCGCCCCGGCCGCCGCATCGTAGATGCGGTTGTAGCCGAGCTCCCGGCGCAGGAACTTATGCACCGCGACCTCGTTGGCGGCGCTCATCACGCAGGGGGCCGTACCGCCGCGCCCGGCGCAGTCCATCGCGAGCTTCAGGCAGGGGAAGTTCACCAGATCCGGCTCCTCAAAGCTCAGATCGCGCAGCTTCCAGAAGTCCAGGTGTTCAAACAGCGAGGGCATGCGCTCCGGCCAGGTCAGCGCGAGCTGGATCGGCAGGCCCATGTCGGGCACGCCGAGCTGCGCGATCACCGTGCCGTCCACCAGCTCCACCATAGAGTGTATGACGCTCTGGGGGTGGATGACCACCGTGATGTCCTCCGGGCGCACGCCGAAGAGGTGCATGGCCTCCACGAACTCGAGGCCCTTGTTCATCAGCGTGGAGCTGTCCACCGAGATCTTGGCGCCCATGCTCCAGTTGGGGTGCGCGACCGCCTGCTCGGGCGTGACGTTCTCCAGCTCCTCCCGCTTCTTCCCGCGGAAGGGGCCGCCGGAGCCGGTCAGCAGGATTCTGTGCAGCTCGCCCTCTCCCCTGCCCGTCAGACACTGGAAGATGGCAGAGTGCTCCGAATCCACGGGCACGATCTCCGCGCCCTTCTCCTTCGCGCGCGCCATGACCAGATCGCCGGCGCAGACGAGCGTCTCCTTGTTGGCAAGCGCGATGCGCTTCTTCGCGTCGATCGCGGCGAGCGTCGGCCGCAGGCCGACGGCGCCGGACACGGCGGTCACGACGCAGTCGCTCTCCTCGAGCGTCGCCGCCTCGATCAGGCCCTCGATGCCGGAGCCCACGCGGATGTCCGTGTCGGCCACGGCGATCCTGAACTGTTTCGCCGCCTCCTCGTCATAGACCGCGGCGAAAGCCGGTCTGAACCTTCTGGCCTGCTCCTCCAGCAGGTCGATCTTCCGGTTGGCGGTCAGCGCCGCCACGCGGATCCCGGTGTGCTCCGCCACCGCGGCGGTCTGCCGCCCGATGGATCCGGTGCAGCCGAGGATGGAAATGGAACGAACCATAAAAACACTCCTTTTCGGCCCCCTTGCCTAAAGGGGGCTCCCGCGAAGCGGGTGGGGGATATTGCCGATGAGCCGCATCTTTCCGGGGAGACTCACTTTCTTCGCAGCGCTTTCAGCTCTGCCTTGTGCTCGTCCGTGACGCGGAAGCTCTCCACGGCCTTCTGGATCGTCTTGTTGTGCGTCCAGCGCTCGAGCCGCCCCTGTTCGATCCAGGGCAGGGCCGCGTCGTACTGCTTGGCCAGCGCCGTCGCGAAGTACCACGCGATCATCATGTTGACGTAGTACTCCTCCGAGCGGACGCCGCCGACCCAGGCCAGATACTCCGGGCGGAAGTCCTCGTCGAGAAAATGGCTCATCAGCATGCCGATGCCGAAGCGGACGGTGTAGGCTTTGTCCGAAGCGAGCCAGACCGGGATGCGTTCGAGCAGCGCGGCCCGGTTCTTTCGAAAGCATTTCGGCTTGAGCGTGTCGCAGACCGACCAGTTTTCCACGAAGGGCAGGAAGCGCTCCGTCTCCTCGAGGCAGCGCCCGAGGTCTTTGATCTCGCCGATCAGAAAGGCGTGCAGGCAGTCCTCCTCGTGGTATTCGTGGGGCAGAGCCGCGAGGAAGTCCTCGTATTCTCCGGCCCGGTACAGCTCCTTCGCGAGCGCGCGCATCGCCGGCATGCGCACGCCGATCATGCGCTCCGGCGCAAGATTCGGCAGCAGCGGCAGCGTAAACTCCCGATAGCCGGGATCGGCCAGCGCCTGCAGTCTTTGTTGGATCTCGGTCATACCTGTCTCCTTGATAAAACGGGCCGCCGAGGGCGTCGGCCCCTACGGACGCGTCTCCCGTCTCCTTGGCGCTACGCACTAGGCGCTAGGCGCTATTCCCGTCTCCTGAAATCTGAAAACTACTTCACCCCGCCGTAGCGGCGGTCGCGGCTGCGGTAGACGGCGATGGCCCTGTCCAGCTCCTCCGGCGTAAAGTCCGGCCAGAGCACGTCCGTGAAGTAAAACTCCGCGTAGGCGCACTGCCACAGCAGGAAGTTCGAGAGCCGCTGCTCCCCGCCCGGGCGGATCATAAGATCCGGGTCGGGCACGTTTGCCGAATAGAGATAGCGGGCAAACTTCTCCTCGGTCAGCTCGCCTTCGGCCTTCCCCGCGGCGAGATCCTCCGCCCAGCGCTTTGCCGCGTGGATGATCTCGTCCCGTCCGCCGTAATTGAGACAGATATTGGCCTGAAAGCCGTCGATGCGGTCGGCGATCTCGTCTGTCTCCGCCGCGAGCGCCTGGAGCTCCGGCGACAGGCCCGTCACGTCGCCGAAGATGCGCATCTTCATGCCGTCGCGCTCCATGGTGTCGATAGCCTCGTGCAGGTATTTGTCCAGCAGGCGCATGATGGTCTTGACCTCGCCGTCCGGCCGCTTCCAGTTCTCGGTGGAGAAGGCGTAGACCGTCAGGTAGTCCACCCCGATGTCGCGGCAGTAGAGCGCGATCTTCCGGAAGGTCTCGGCTCCGGCGGCGTGTCCCGCCGTGCGCGGCAGCCCGCGCTTTTTGGCCCAGCGGCCGTTGCCATCCAGAATGATGGCAATATGGCGGGGAACGCGGTCGTCCCGCTCCCCCGCCGTATTGTTGTTCTTCTCGTTCATCAGATCTCCGTCAGCTCTTTTTCCTTGCGCTCGGTGATCTTGTCGATCTCCTTGATATAGTCGTCGGTCAGCTTCTGGATGTCCTTCTCGGCGATCTTGTAGTCGTCCTCCGTGATCTCGGAGGCCTTCTGCTGCTTCTTGAATTTCTCGACCGCGTCGCGGCGGA
>CAMJQX010000024.1 GCA_946408145.1 uncultured Clostridia bacterium | reverse complement strand
GCCTCCTCATAGCCGGAGGAGCCGTTGAACTGCCCGGCGCCGTAGAGCCCGGCGAGCTTCTTGCATTCCAGCGTGGGCAGCAGCTCCGTCGGGTCGACGCAGTCGTACTCGATCGCGTAGGCGCAGCGGGTCATCTCCGCGCGCTCCAGGCCGGGGATCGTGCGCAGCATGCGGATCTGCACCTCCTCCGGCAGGGAGGAGGAAAAGCCCTGAATGTATAGCTCCTCGGTGTTGAGGCCCATCGGCTCCACGAAGAGCTGGTGCCGCGGCTTGTCGGCGAAGGTCATGACCTTGGTCTCGATGCTGGGGCAGTAGCGCGGCCCGACGCCCTCGATGACGCCGGAGTAGATCGGGCTGCGGTCGAGATTCTCACGGATGATGCGGTGCGTCTCCTCGTTTGTATAGGTGAGCCAGCAGACCGCGCGGTTCTCCGGCACGGTCTCGGTGGAGAAGGAGAAGGGCTCCGGCTCGGCGTCCCCCGGCTGGAGCTCCATTTTGGAGAAGTCCACCGTCCGGGCGTTGACGCGGGGAGGCGTGCCGGTCTTGAAGCGGCGCATGGAGAGGCCCAGCGCCCGCAGGCGCTCCGCCAGCGGGCCGGACGCCGCGAGACCGTCCGGCCCCTCGTCGCGCAACACCTCGCCGACGATCGTGCGCCCCGCGAGATAGGTGCCGGTGGCGACGACCACGGCCCGGCAGCCGTAGATGGCGCCGGTGTGCGCCGTGACCGAGCAGACATGCCCGTCCTCCGTGCCGATATCCACGATCTCCGCCTGCCGGACATGCAGGTGCTCCTGCTTTTCCAGCGTGTGCTTCATGATCTCCTGATAGCGCCGCCGGTCGGCCTGCGCCCGCAGGGAGTGCACCGCCGGGCCCTTGCCGAGGTTGAGCATCCGGTACTGGATGCAGGCCTGATCCGCCGCGCGCGCCATCTCGCCGCCGAGCGCGTCCAGCTCCCGCACCAGATGGCCCTTGCCGGTGCCGCCGATGGCCGGGTTGCAGGGCATGTTGCCCACGCTGTCCAGATTCACGGTGAAGCACAGGGTCTCCAGCCCCAGGCGCGCCGCGGCCAGCGCGGCCTCGATGCCCGCGTGCCCGGCGCCGATGACGGCGATATCGTATTGTCCCGCGTGAAAGCTTCTCATGCTGAAAAGGCTCCCCAAAGTATCCGTAGAGCTATTATAATGACTATCTGATGGCGAAACGCCGCAAGGCGTTCCGCCGGATATTCATTGCAATGAACATCGGGCGAATGATTTGGAGAATCATTCGCTGCCAAAGCTGTCGTTTGGCGGCGAAATCAATCGGATCCTCGGTTGATTTCGCCATCCGATGATCATTATAACAGTCCTGCGGCAAAAAACAAGCAAGAGCGGCCTTGTTTTACTCGCTGAATCATGAAAAAATGGACTTGACCGTGCAGAAATTTGAGCATATAATTTATTTGTATAATTTTAAGAAATTGCCGAAATCCGATCGCGGTGATCATCATACAGCGTCCCGGCGAAATACCCTGGGGTTTTTTGCCATAATATACGAAACGGGAGGCGGAAACCATGAGCAGAGGGAGAAGACGGATCTCGATCATTCTTTCGCTGTGCCTTTGCCTTGCCCTGCTGTGCCTTGTCCCGGCGCCGGCGGGCGCGGCCGGCACCGGCGTCATTGACCGCGTGCTGTGCTCGCTCAACTTCGAGCCGGTGGTGATGATGGAGCTGCAGTATGTCAACGTCAGCACCTCCTCGCCCAACGCCGCGATCACCTCCGCCTACTGGACGGACGCCTACGGCAATACGGTCAGCGGTCAATTCGGCAAAGGGAACTACACCCTGCACGTCAACTACGCCGCCAATCCCGGCTGGGTCTTCGGGCAGGGCATCCCCGGCTACGTCAACAACAACGGCGGCGGCGTGACCGTCTCCGTCTCGGGCGACGGGAGCACGGCCGTTCTGCAGAAGACCTACGAGGCGATCATCTGGACGCCGACTTCCATCAAGGATCCCACCTCCGCCACGGCGGACTACGGCGGATGGGTCTCCTTCGCGGCCTCCAGCATGTACGCCGAATCCCATGAATGGTATCTCGAGTCGCCCGACGGGAAGACCACCTTCCTCGTGAGCCAGAGCAACACCGCCTTCCCCACGCTGACCTATACCGGCGAGAACACGGAGCGCCTGAACCTCCACAACCTTCCGGGAGAGATCGACGGCTGGAAGGTCTTCTGCCGCCACTGGAGCGTGGATCATGTGACCTGGGCCAACTCCCGCACCGCCGCCATCCACGTGACCAATATCCCCGCGCCGGAGCCGACGGCGAATATCACACCCGTCCCGCTGACGGTGCCCACGCCGGAGCCGGAAGCGACGCCCGCCCCCGCGGAGGCCCCCTCCGTCGTGGAGGAGCCGGTGGTCACCGCCATCCCCGACGTGCACCAGCACCAGTACAAATGGCTCAATGACGCCTCCTCGCACTGGCGCGTGTGCGACAGCTGCGGCGAGGTCGGAGAGAAGGAAGCGCACCTCTACGTCTGGCATGAGACCCGCGCCGCCACCGCGGATCGGGAGGGCGAGGAGACCGGCGTCTGCAGCGTCTGCGGCCATACGATCACCCGCTCCCTCGGCAAGGCCGATGCTGCCAGCCGCTCCGCCCTCGGCCTGGGGGAGAAGCTTGGGATAGACGGTTTTTCCGATACGCAGATCCTGGTGGCCGGCGGCGCAGCGGCCTGCCTGCTGCTTCTGATCATCACCTCCGCGTTCAAACCGAAGAGACGCCGCAGAAGATGATTTCCGCATAGCGGGAAGAATCGGCAAACCAAAGCCATGATAATGATTATCGCAGGGAGAAAACAATCGGGTTTTCGATTGTTTTCTCCGCCAAACGACACGTTTGGCGGCAAATGATGGGTTCCATCATTTGCGCGATACTTATTGCAATGAATATATGGCAAAACAGCCGCGCTGTTTTGCTGCGCCGCAAAGCGGCGCGGCGAAAAGCGTTTTGGCTTTTCGCCATCAGATAATCATTATAAGGAGAACGATATGAAGAAAAAAGTGATTGCCCTGCTGCTGATGACGGTCCTGCTGCTGTCCGTCGGCGCCCCGGCCTTCGCCGAGGGAGATGCCGCCGCACAGGTCGGGGACATCGTGATCATGGGCCGCTGGAACGATCAGCCCCTCCGCTGGACCGTGCTGGATCCCAACGCCACGAATACCGGCGACCCCGGCGTGTTCCTGGTCACCGAACAGATGCTGACCAACCAGGGCGTGATGTACAACGGCACCGCCAAGGCAGTCTGGAAGGGCAGCGACGGCCAGGCCTGGTGCACCAAGTTCTATCAGACCAATCTGAGCGCGCTCGAGCAGGCGGCGGTCCCCGCCGTGAGCAAGAGCGAGGACGCTTTCCAGGCTTACGGGCTGAGCTGGCGCGACATCGCGCTGGAGGAGGAGAACGTCTTCTTCCTCTCCACCAAGGAGACCCTGGATTACTTTGATCCGGAGACCGGCGCGAAAAATCTGACCACGACCTTCATCGGCGACAACAAGGTCTATTATTACTGGCTCCGTACGCCCCACGGCATCCACGGCGATTATGCCGGCTATGTCATCGACGAGAACCACGTTCACGACTACGTGGTCTACGGCAGCTGGGGCGCGCGCCCGGCCATGAACCTCGGCGGCGACGGCTTCCTCTATCTCACGCCGGCGGACGGGCATCTCTCTGTCCGCACGCTGGGCGATATGCCCACCTCCGCCAACGGCGAGTGGAAGGCGACCGCGGTGGACAGCTCCATCGCGCTGCGCGTGGACGGGACGCTCTACCGCGGCGGCCAGCTGACCATCGACTACAGCGGCGCGCCTGCCAACGCGTGGATCTCGGTGCTTCTCCGGGATGAGGACGGCAACAACCTCGCCTACGGCTGCCTCGGCCAGAGCATGGGCGGCAGCGGCAGCGTGAGCCTGGTCCCCGAGATGCCGGACGGCGCCACGCTCTACCTCTTCGCCGAAGTCGACAACGGCGCCGGCAACACCAACAGCGCCAGCGCACTTTGCCCGCTGAGCTGGACGGAGGAACCGCCTCCCACGCCGGAACCCACGCCCACCCCGGAGCCGACCGAGGCGCCGGAGCAGGACGGCTCCATCTCGCTGGTGAACGTGAGCCCGCTGCCGGTGGACCCGAACGATTCCGGCCTCAAGAACTTCCTGCGGCAGTACTGGATGTTCGCCATCCCCACGGCGCTGCTGTTCCTGATCGCCGTTGCGGCGCTCATCATCACGATCGTCGTGCGCCGCCGCCGTGAGGAGTACGGCTACTACGACGATTACTACGACGACGATTACGAGGATGAAGAGGAATACGAGGAAGACGACAAAAACGAACGTGACGACAATTAAAGCAGTCAAATAACGGGAAACTCCCCTTTGAACCACGGTTCAAAGGGGAGTTGTTTCGTTCCGGCGTTTTCGGAGGATCAGATCAGGATGCCGCGCTTTTTGGCCTCGAAGGCCAGCTCGTCGCGGAAGTTCGGATGCGCGATGGCGATCAGCTGCCGCGCGCGGCTGGAGAGCGGCTCGCCGCGCAGATGGGCGACGCCGTACTCGGTGACGATGTAGTCCACGTCGTTCTTGCTGGTCGTGACCACCGCGCCGGGCGTCAGCGTGGATTTGATCTTGCTGATCGTGTCGCCCTTGGCGGTGGAGGTGAAGGCGATGAAGCTCTTGCCGCCCTTCGACTGGCAGGCGCCGCGGACGTAGTCCACCTGGCCGCCGGAGCCGGACATGTGCTTCGTGCCGACGCTTTCGGCGCAGACCTGACCCCAGAGGTCGACCTCCAGCGCCGCGTTGATGGAGATCATGTTGTCGTTGAGGCAGATCACGTTCGGGTCGTTGACGTAGTCGACCGGCAGCAGGGCGATGCCCGGATTGTCGTCGATGTAGTCGTAGATGCGCTTGGAGCCGAAGGCGAAGGTCGTGATGGTCTGGCCCCGGTGGATCTGCTTTTTGCTGTTGTTGACCGCGCCGCACTGGATCAGCTCGACCATGGAGTCGGTGAACATCTCGGTGTGGATGCCGAGGTCGTGCTTGGCTTTGAGCGCCGCGCCGACCGCGTCGGGGATCGCGCCGATGCCGAGCTGGATGCAGGAGCCGTCGGCGATCTGCTCGGCGATCAGGCCGCCGATCGTCTCGCTGACCGCGTCGATCTTCGTGGGCGGCAGGACGGGCAGCTCGTGGCTGACCTCAATGAGCCCGTCGACCTGGCTGATGTGTACCTGCGCGCCGCAGACGGCGCGGGGCTGATGGTCGTTGACCTCGAGGAAGATGCGCTTCGCCTTCTCCATCATGGCCGGGCTGTAGGAGCTGACTGTGGAGAGGGAGAAGTAGCCGTGCTTGTCCATCGGCGAGACGGAGACGCAGAATACGTCGTAGTCGTACATGCCGCGGATGTATTTGGGGATGTCGCGGTAGTAATTCGGGATGATGTCGCCGTAGCCGCCGTTGACGGCCCTGCGGGAGCCGCCGCCGGAGAACCAGGCCTCGCTCGTGAGCTTGCCGAAGAGACTGTTGTCCGCCATGTACTCCAGCGGGTAGACGTCCAACAGGGTCTGCACCTTGACGCCCGCGATCTCGTCCCTGCGGGCGCGCTCGGCGACGGCGCTCATGATCGTCGGCGTCTGGGCCGCGCCGGCGTCCATGCCGATCAGCCATCCGCTCTCCACCTGCGCCGCCAGCGCCTCGGCCGTCGTGCGCTTTGCTTCATATTCTGCTGCGTAGTTCATGCCTTGCATCCTTTCGTGTTCTTGGTGGCAGGGAAAGGCGGCGCGCCGCCTTTCCCTGTTTTGTATCGCCGGGCCTTAAGCCTGGCCGGCCAGCCTCTTGTACTTCGCGTAGCGCTTGGCCGTGAAGTCCTCCGCCTCGGCGAAGAGCATCTCGGCGCGTTCGGGGAAGGTACGGGTCAGGGAGGAGAAGCGGTTCTCGCCCATCATGTACTCGCGCAGCTTGCCGTTTGGCTCGCCGGAGTCGAGCAGGAAGGGATTCTTGCCCTCGTTCTCCAGCTCGGGGTTGTAGCGGAACAGGGGCCAGAAGCCGCAGTCCGTGGCGGCCTTGCCTTCCTCCATGGCCTTGCCCATGCCCTTCGACAGGCCGTGGTTGATGCACGGCGCGTAGGCCACGACGATGGAGGGACCGTGGTAGGCGGCGGCCTCCTTGAGGCACTTGATGGCGTGCTCCGGATTCGCGCCGAGGTTGATCTGCGCGACGTAGATGTAGCCGTAGGTGGAGAGGATCAGGCCCAGGTCCTTCTTGGGCGTGGCCTTGCCGGCCGCGGCGAACTGCACGCTCGCGCCGATGGGCGTGGCCTTCGAGGACTGTCCGCCGGTGTTGGCGTAGAGCTCGTTGTCCATGACCAGGACGTTCAGGTCCATGCCGGTGGCCAGCACGTGGTCCAGACCGCCGTAGCCGATGTCGTAGGCCCAGCCGTCGCCGCCGACCATCCAGATCGCCTTCTTGGTCAGCGTGTCCTCGCGGCGGCGGATGAAGTCGAGATCCGCGCTCTGCTCGGTGTTGGCCTTGAGCGCCTCGCGCACGCGGTCGGCGACTTCTTCGGTCTTGTCCATGTCGTCGCCCTCGTCGAGCCAGGCGCGCAGCGCGGCCTTGAGCGCCTCGTCCGCGCTCTGTTCGAGCACGGCCTCGGCGTGCATGCGGGTCTGATTGCGCAGCTGCTCGGCCGACAGGCCGATGCCCAGTGCGAATTCGGCGTTGTTTTCAAAGAGGGAATTCGAGAAGGCGGGGCCGAAGCCGCGCTTGTTGACGGTCTGCGGGAAGGTCGGGGCGAAGAAGCCGTAGGCCTGCGAGCAGCCCGTGGCGTTCGCGGCGTAGAGGCGGTCGCCGAAGAGCTGGGTCAGCAGCTTGATGTACGGCGTCTCGCCGCAGCCGGGGCAGGCGCCGGAGAACTCGTAGAGCGGCTGCTCGTACTGGCTGCCCTTGGCGGAGAAGCGGGTCATGGGGTTCTTCTTCTCCGAGAGCGTCAGGCAGTGATCCCAGTTCTTCTGCTCGGCGACGACGTCGTCCAGCGGGACCATCTTCAGGGCCTTCTCCTTGGCCGGGCAGACGCTGACGCAGGAGCCGCAGCCCTGGCAGTCCATCACGCCGACCTGGATGCGGTAGCGCAGGCCCTCGAAGCCCTTGCCGATCGCCTTCTTGGTCACGCAGCTCTCGGGGGCCGCGGCGGCCTCCTCCTCGGTGAAGAGCACCGGACGGATCGCCGCGTGCGGACAGACCAGCGAGCAGCGGTTGCAGCCGATGCACTTGTCGGGATCCCAGACGGGGACGTTGTCGGCGACGCCGCGCTTTTCGTACTTCGCCATGGAGATCGGCATGACGCCGTCGGCGTATTCGCTGAAGGTGCTGACGGGGATATCGTCGCCCTTGGCGCGGTTCATCGGGATCAGGACCTTCTTGACGTATTCGGGCAGGCTCGGGTCGACCGCGAGCTCCTCGTCCTTGAGTGCGGCCCACTCTTCGGGCACCTCGATCTTCACCATGTCGGTGAGGCCGCGCTCGATGGCGGCGAGGTTCATGTTGACGATCTTCTCACCCTTGCGGGAGAAGGTCTTGACGGCGGCCTCCTTCATGTACTTCTCGGCCTCGTCGATGGGCAGCACGCCCGCGAGCTTGAAGAAGGCGGCCTGCAGCACGGTGCTCGTGCGGTTGCCGAGGCCGATCTCGGCGGCGATATCGGTCGCGTCGATGGTGTAGAACTGCACCTTGCGCTCCGCCAGCAGGCGCTTGGCGCGATTGGGGAGGTTCGCGGCCAGGGTCTCGCCCTTCCAGCGGGTGTTCAGCAGGAAGATGCCGCCGGGCTTGACCTCGTTTACGATGTCGTAGGTGTGCATGTAGCTCTGCTTGTGGCAGGCCACGAAGTCCGCCATCGTGACGTAGTAGGTGGACTGGATGGGCTCATGCCCGAAGCGCAGATGGCTCCTCGTCAGGCCGCCGGATTTCTTGGCGTCGTACTGGAAGTAGGCCTGCACATACTGGTCGGTGTTGTCGCCGATGATCTTGCAGGAGTTCTTGTTGGCGCCCACGGTGCCGTCGGAGCCGAGGCCCCAGAACTTGCAGGAGATGATCGACTTGCCGGAGGTGACGATGTTCTCGCCCACGGGCAGGGAGGTGTGCGTCACGTCGTCGGTGATGCCGACGGTGAAGTGGTTCTTCTTCTCGCCGGCCATGTTGTCGAACACGGCCTTGATCTGCGCGGGGGTCGTATCCTTGGAGCTCAGGCCGTAGCGGCCGCCCAGCAGCATCAGGGAGACGCCGGCCTCCTGCACGGCGGCGCTGACGTCCTCATACAGCGGTTCGCCCAGCGCGCCGGGCTCCTTGGTGCGGTCGAGCACGGTCAGCACCTTGCAGCTCTTCGGCAGGGCGGCGCAGAAATGCTTGAGGGAGAAGGGGCGGTAGAGGCGGACCTGGATCAAGCCGACCTTCTCGCCGCGCTCGCAGAGATAGTTCACGACCTCCTGCGCGCACTGGCAGACAGAGCCCATCGCCACGATCACGCGCTCGGCCTCGGGATCGCCGTAGTAATTGAAGAGCTTGTAGTCGCGCCCGGTCAGGGCGGACATCTTCGCCATGTACTCCTCGACGATGGCGGGGAAGGCGTTGTAGGTGGGGTTGGCCGCCTCACGGTGCTGGAAGAAGATGTCGTCGTTCTCGCCGCTGTTGCGGATGGTCGGGTGCTCGGGGTTCAGGGAGCGGTCGCGGAACTTCTGCAGCTCGTCCCAGTCGACCATGCCGCGCAGATCCTCGTAATCGAGCACGTCGATCTTCTGGATCTCATGGCTCGTGCGGAAGCCGTCGAAGAAGTGCTGCACGGGGACGTGGCCCTTGATCGCGGCCAGATGCGCCACGGCGCCGAGGTCCATGCACTCCTGCACGCTCGAGGACGCCAGCTGGGCCCAGCCGGTCTGGCGGCAGGCCATCACGTCCTGATGGTCGCCGAAAATGGAGACGGACTCGGTCGCCACCGAGCGGGCGGCCACGTGCATCACGGCCGGCAGCAGCAGGCCGGAGATGCGGTACATCGGGGGGATCATCAGCATCAGGCCCTGCGCGGAGGTGTAGGTGGTGCCCAGGGAGCCCGCCTCCAGCGCGCCCTGCATGGCGGCGCAGGCGCCGGCCTCGGCCTGCATCTCCATGAGCTTTACAGGCGTGCCGAACAGGTTCTTCTTCCCGCGGGCGGCCCACTCGTCCACATGGTTGGCCATGGGGCTCGACGGGGTGATGGGGTAGATGGTTGCGACTTCGGTAAAGGCATAACTCGCGTAAGCGGCGGCTTCGTTGCCGTCCATGGATTTTCTCAGCATGGCTGCCTCCTGTTATATGATAGAATGAGATATGAGTAATAGGGTTTTGCGTGCTTTGCATCGCCGGGGATTTAGGCGATATTTCCAAAAATCACTCTCCTTTGATGTCGCTTTTTATATTATACACCCTAAACGCTCCGAAGGGAAGGGGCGGGACGCAGAAATCCATTCATTTTTTGGAGTATTTGGCTGAGGCTTCTGTTTCCGGTGCGCAGAGCCGTTTTTGAGATCCGCCGCCCGGAAGGACAGATCGAAAGATGCCGCTGCTCCGCATCGCCCGCGTCTTTACTTTCCGCCGCTTTTCCGATATAATAATCTTTACTGCTGTCGAAGGGGAAAGGGGGAGCGCGATGGACTTCAAGCCGATCTGTGACGCGCTGGAAGAGCGCTATCCCCAGTGGAGCGAGCGCATCCGCATGCTCTCCTTCCGGGAGGCCGTCGGGGTGCACCCGGTGGACAACAACGGCCGGGAGATCCTCTACAACGAGCGGCTGATGAAATACTACACCGAGGAAAGCCGCCGCTTCTACGTCGCCCAGCAGCTGCTGCACCTGCAGCTCAATCACTTCGCCCGCGGGCGCGGGAAGGACCGGCGCCTCTGGAAAACGGCGGGAGACGCGGTGGTCAACGCCATGCTCCGCGCCGACGGCTTCTCGCTGCCGGAGGACGCGGTGCTGCTGCCCGGCGCCGGGGAGCAGAGCGCCGAGTCGCTCTATGAGCTGCTGCGGCAGAAGCAGGAGGAGACGGGCGAGAGCGAGGCGGAGACCGAGCCCATGGTCCGCGAGGTCCGCGCCGATCCCGAGAGCCGGCTGGCCGGCAAGGAGAGCGACAGCCGCCCCCGCGCCATCGAGGACCCGGGCCTCGCCGCGATCGTGGCGGGCCTCGCCGAGCTGCTGGAGCCCAGCATGCAGCTGGACTTCGACTGGTTCCCCGGCACGACGATCCGGGACGGCGTCCTCGGGCACGATTTCAGGGCCTATCCGGTGGCCCACGCGGAGATCCTGCTCGACACCAGCGCCTCCGTGGACGCGGAGCTGCTGCGCGCCTTCGTGCGCGGCGTCAAGGGGTTGCTGCGGCAGGACGCGGTGCTGCGCGTCGGCTGCTTCGACACCCGCTTTTACGGCTATCAGGAGGTCCGAAACGAGCAGGACATTCAGAATCTGGCGCTGAGCGGCGCGGGCGGCACGGATTTTCACGCCGCGATCCACGCCTTTACCGGCGATGCGGAGAACCGCATCATCTTTACCGACGGCTTTGCCGAGATGCCCGAGGAGCGCTGCGACGCGATCTGGGTCGTCTACGGCAGCACGACCATCCACCCCGTGGGCGGCCGCGTGATCTACAGCAGACCCAATGAGGAGAAAGAAAAGCATGAGATCGATTTTCTTATCACTTGAACAGCTCTTCGAAAAGCCGCTGCCCGTTTTTGAGAAGGTCGGCGCCGCCGCGCCGGCCACCGATCTGGCGCTGCTGACCGCGCCGGACGACGGCTTCCTGCACGAGAGCGGGGGCGGCATCAACTACTACCTCGCCGACGGCTGCGTCGACCGCTTCGGCCGGCCCGGGACCTGCGCCGTATGCGCCGTGCGCCCCGCGCTGCTGCTCGACGCGGGCGAGGAGAAGGAGCTGCACCATCTGCGCACGGAGGGCGGCGTGACCACTGCCGAGTACGGCAGCTACCCCTCGGTGATCCTGGACATAAGCCTCCGGGAGATGGCCGCGCGGGAATACGCCCGCGGCAGCCTGCCCGACACCGGGCGGCGCGTGCGGATCTGCGGCGAGACCGCGCCGGTCCTGCGCCTCGGCGCGAAGGAGATCGTGCGCGTCACGCTCGCGCAGGGCGGCGTCAACGGCTATGTGCGCCTGTCGGACGGGACGCTCGCCGGAGAAGGGGAGAGCGTGTTCCTCGAGCTGCGCCCGGTGCGCTGGCTCTATGACGAGGGCCTCGGGCTTCTCGTGAGCTGTCAGGCCCTCTTCGGCGGCATGAGCCGCGAGGAGGCCGCGGAATACCTGCGCGGGGACTTTCTGAACGAGCTGCGCGACGAGGCCGAGGGCGGTGCGGAGAGCGCGTCCTTCCGCGTGGAGGAGCACGATGAGCTGAGCCTGATCCGCGCCTATGTGGAGGCCAACATCCCCGTCTTCCTGCACGGCCTGTCCGGCGACGGCAAGAGCGACCGCGTCCGCCAGATCGACCCGCAGGTGCTGGACATCGAGCTCGTGAATGAAAACCCGGAGACCATCAACGGCCGCGCGATCTACAACGAGGCCCGCGACGAGATCGTGGACATCAAGCCCGTCTGGCTTGTCAAGCTCGAACGCCTCTGCGAGGACGGGCAGCTGCACATCCTCTTCTTCGACGAGCTCACGAACGCGACCAAGCAGACCCAGTCGGTCATCTTCAAGATCGTTCTGGAGCGCTTTGTCAACAACCGCTGGCCCCTGCCGGAAAACGCCCGCATCGTGGCCGCCGGCAACGACCGCAGCGAGTCGAGCGCGGCGCACGATCTGGCCGAGCCCCTCTTCGGCCGCTTTGCGCACATCTATATCCGCACGACCGTGGAAAACTGGATGCCCTGGGCTGTGCGCCAGCGCATCAACCCCTACGTGATGGAATTTCTCGCGAACAACGACCTCTATCTGCGCACGCCCTTCACCGGCACCGAGGGCAACGCCGACCCGCGCCGCTGGGAGATGGTCTCCAAGGCGCTCGACAGCTCCGGCAACGACTTCTCCCTGCTCGAGCCCATCGTGGGCCGGGAGACCGCCGACAGCTTCATCCGCTTCTTCAAGGCCCAGCAGCAGCTGGCCGCCCTGGGCGAATACACGGACGAGGAGCTGGCGCGCTTCAGCGTGGCCCGCCGCTATCAGCTGGCGCAGCAGTGCCTGTACCTCGCGGCGGCCCGCCCCGAGGAGGCCCGCGGCCTCGTCACGCGGCTCGGCCCGGAATTCCTGGCCTGGTTCGAGTACATGCTGGAGAGAAAGAGTCTTCTGTAATCCGAATAAAAGAGACAAGCCCCTTGCATTGTTAACCATTCAAAATGATACCGGTTGACAATCCAGGGGGCTTGTGCTATTTTGTGACGGGGAGTGAATGATTTGCTGCTCAGCTGTTTACAAAACAAACCTGCTCTATGCGCCCCCCATTCTTTCTTTTCGCCTTGCCGAAAAGAAAGAACGCGCCGCG
>CAMJQX010000023.1 GCA_946408145.1 uncultured Clostridia bacterium | reverse complement strand
ACTGGTTCATGACGCTGCTCTCCAGGTACAGCTCGATCCCGTCCTCGGCGGGCTCGACCGCGACCTGCGCGTCACTGGATTCCAGGGTCCCGGCGATGGCCGGCTTCTTGATCTCCAATCGGCACTCCTCCTTTTCAGTGATAAATTGGCGTTTGAAGCATGTTATCATCTTAACATGAAACACAGGGCAAAGCAAACTCTTTTTTACAGAAAGCGGAAAAAACAGAAGGGCGTTTCCTCGGGGAAACGCCCTTCTGAAAGGGGCTTTCGGATGATCAGTAGAAGATCCCGCCCAGGCTGAAGACGCGCAGGGCCGAGAGCAGCACGTTGATGGCGACGTTCGCCACGGACAGCAGGAACAGGTCCTTGAACATCTTGTTGTTCTCTTCGTTCGTAGTCTCCTTGGAGGCCGAGATGGAGGACATGATGATCGCGCCGCCGGTGGACAGCGGGCTGATGGCCGCGGCAAAGGAGGTGGCGGTGACGGCCGCGATCAGCTCCTGGTAGTGGAGGCTGGGGGCGAACTTCACGACGACCTCGGAGCAGATCGGGAACAGGGCGGGCATGACCACGCCGGTGGTGGAGCTGACCCAGCTCAGGATGCCGGAGGTAGCGGCCAGGATCGGGGTGGCGCTCTTCGCTCCCATCAGGCCGGTGAGGAAATCGGAGACCATGGAGATGCCGCCGAGCTTGTTGATGACGTTGATCAGGGTGCCGACGCCGCAGATGAACACCAGCGTGCCCCAGGGAACGCCCTTGATGGCCTTCTTCTCGTCCGCGGCGCCCAGAAGGATCAGGACCGTGGCCGCGACAAAAGCGGTCAGACCGGTGTCGAACTGGAAGCCGATGCACAGCACGACCATCGCCACGATCGCGATGATGGTGTAGGTCTGGGCCTTGTTGAACTTGGGGATGTCCTTGAGCTTGAGGGGGTTGTCAGCCTTGACCTTGTAGCTCTTGGTGGCAATATAGATGATCAGCGTGAAGATAAAGCCGGAGAGCAGGGTGGAGAAGAAGACATGGGCGACGTTGTAGTTCTGCAGCTGGCCCAGCAGCGTGCCGGTCGAATCAGCCAGCTCGCCGCTGACCACGCGCTCAAGCTCCTTCTCGGTCAGACTCTTGGCCAGAACGCCGGTCAGCGACAAAGGTGAGGCGCAGCCTGCGTTGGCGCCCAGCTTGGCAAAGAGCGCCGTCGTCACGGGGTTGATCTTCATCTCAAAGGCCAGGTACACCGCAAAGGTGGTCATCAGGATGCCGGCGGCGATGTGGCCGGGGCCGATGGCGGAGATGAAAGCCGAGAGGAAGAACATCAGGACCGGGATCAGCACGGTCCTTTTACCGACCAATGCCACGATTGTTTTGGAAAAGAGATCCAGCGTGCCGTTCTGGGAGGCCATGCCGAAGAGGAAGGTCACGCCGACGAGGGTCACGAACATGGAGCTGTCGAAGCCGGCGGTGATGGCCTTGGCCTTCATGCCGCCGATCGTGCCGAGGATAAAGGCCGCGCCGAGGGCCAGGAAGCCCAGGTTGACCTTTTTGATGAAGCCGATGGCGACCACAACGGCCAGGACCACCAGCGACAGGATGGCAAGAGCAGTTTCAGACATGTTGATTTCTCCTTTTCTATCTTACTTGCGGATGATTGCCACGCCCTCCATCAGGAGGTTCGCGGTGCGGAAGCCGAAGGTGTCGTCGATGTCGGGGCAGGCGCCGTTTTCCTTGTAGTCCACGCCGCACTCCAGCACGCCGGCGGGGTGGCCGATGCGGATGAACTGGGTGTCCACGTCTTTCGGCAGGACCTGCTGCACGATGCTGCCGGGGACCACCGCCGCGGCTGCGGTGCACATGGCGCCGGTCATGGCATAGCTGGGATGGGTCTTCTGCATGCTCATCATGTGGCTGAGAAGATCGATCTGCTCCTTTTTGATCTCCTTGCCGTCGGGCGTGACGTAATCGTCCGCCTCGGCCACGAAGGTCATCTTGGGGATGCCCGGGGTGTCCCAGGCGGAGCGGGTGTAATCATCGATCAGGCCGAGCTTCACGGCGGCGAGGCCGCGCACCTTCTCGAGGAGCTCGAGCTTCGCCTCATCGGCGTCCAGCGCCGAGGGGAGTTCCTTGCCGGTCAGGCCCAGATCCTTCGCGCGGGCGAAGACCAGGGGGTTCGCGGCGTCCACGATGGAGACCTCGACCGGGCCGAAGCCCGGCACGTCCAGCACGTCCACCGCGTTGCCGGTCGGCAGCAGGCCGTGACCGAGCGTCCCGGCGGGATCGACGAATTTGAGCTTCACCGGCGAAGCCGTGCCCGGCACGCCCGCGATGGCGAAGTCGCCGTCATAGTCCACGCAGCCGTCGGTGGTGTGCACGTCGGCCTCGATGATCTTGTCGGTGTTGGTGTTATAGATGCGCACGGAGGTCAGGCCCTCCTTCGGCTCCACCAGGCCCTTCTCTATGGCGAAGGGGCCGACGCCGGAGGAGATGTTGCCGCAGTTGCCCTTGTAGCTGACGAGGGGCTTGTCCACAGAGACCTGCGCGAAGGTGTAGTCCACGTCGGCGTCGGGCCGGTCAGATCTCTTGACGATGGCGACCTTGCTGGTCACGGACTGGGAGCCGCCCAGGCCGTCGATCTGCTTTTTGTCGGGGCTGCCCATCAGGCGCAGGAGCAGGGGCTCCCACTCCGCCTTGTCGGCGGGCAGATCGGTCTCGAGGATGTAGACGCCCTTGCTGGTGCCGCCGCGGAGGATGGTCACGGGGAGCTTGGTCACGTTTTTCGGCATGTTCGTTTCTCCTCTCTTATGCGTTCTTCTGCTTGCGGTTGTAGTTGATCAGGCTGCCGCAGCGGATGATCTCCTTTTCCTCGTCCGTCAGCGGCGCGATGGCCAGGGTCAGCGGGCGGATCGTCTCGCCCAGCACGTAGGCGGGGATGTTCGTCATGTCGCCGTCGAGCGCGGCGCGGATGTTCGGGACGAAGATGTAATCGTCGTCGGCGAAGTCGGGCTCGCCCACCATTACGAAGGGCACCATGCCCCAGTTGATGAGGTTCGAGCGGTAGCGCTTGGTGGCGTATTCGACGGTGATGTTGGCGCCGCCCAGCAGCACGCGCTGGCAGGAGGCGGCCTGCTCGCGGGCGGAGCCGTCGCCGGGCTTGACCGCGTAGATGGTGCTGGAAAGATCGACGCTCTCGTCCTTCAGGCCCTCAAAGCCGGGGATCGTGCGGATCTGATCCAGCACGGCCTCCACCTCGGCCGGGCACTCGCCCGCCTTGCGGGCCTTTTCGTTTGCCATGACGGCCTTGGCCTTGGCAACGTAGCCGGGCACGCGGCGGCTGAGCGTGAATTCCGCCAGACCCATGGGGTTGGAGCGGAAGGAACCGGTCTCGCCGGAGGGGATCAGCTCGTCGGTGGTGGTGACGGGATCGGTGATGTAGGCGCAGACGCGCAGGAGCATGTTCTCGTTGAGGGGCGGCAGCTCCGGCCAGTCCTTGATGTTGGGGCCGCAGACCAGCGGCTCTTTGGCGTCGGCCTTGCCGAAGCCCTGGTAGACGCGGTGCTCGTAGGCCGTGGGATCGAAGGAGAAGGCGGGGCAGTCAAATTCGTAGCCGAGCTCGTCCGCCGCGGTGATCCGGCCGCCGTTGGCGGCGGAGGCCGCCACGGAGCGGGCGTCCATCAGCGCGACGCTCGCGATCTGGCCGTTGCCGGGCTTGGAGCCCTCGCGGTTCGGGAAGTTGCGGGTCGTGTGGCGGATGGCGAGCTGCCCGTGGGCCGGGGTGTCGCCCGCACCGAAGCAGGGACCGCAGAAGGCCGTGCGGACCGTGGCGCCCGCGGCGATCAGATCGGTCAGCGCGCCCTTGCGCATCAGGTCGAGCATGACGGCCTGGCTGCTGGGATACACGCCCAGAGCGAATTCGCCGGCGCCGGTGCTCTTGCCGCGCAGCAGGTAGGCAGCCTCCATGATGTTGGAGTAGTTGCCGCCCGCGCAGCCGCCGATCGTGCCCTGATCGGCCCAGAGAGCGCCGTCGCGCACCTTCTCCCAGAGGTTCAGGTGCAGGCCGGGCTTCTTGATGAGCTTCTGGGCGTCCGCCTCGACCTGATGGAGGATGTCGTCCAGGTTGGCGTTCAGCTCGCGGATCTCAAAGCCGTTGGAGGGGTGGAAGGGCAGGGCGATCATGCTGTGCACGGTGGAGAGGTCCACATACACGCAGCCGTCATAGTAAGCGGTGTCGGCGGGGTTGAGCTCTTTGTTCTCCTCACCGCGGCCGTGCTCGGTGAGGAAGGCGCGGGTGTCCTCGTCCGTGCGCCAGATGGAGCTGAGGCAGGTGGTCTCGGTGGTCATGACGTCGATGCCGTTGCGGTAGTCGGTGCTCATCGTGGAGACGCCGGGGCCGACGAATTCCATGACCTTGTTCTTCACATAGCCGTTTTTGAACACGGCGGTGATAATGGCGATGGCGATGTCCTGCGGGCCGACGCCGGGGCGGGGCTTGCCGTCGAGATACACGGCCACCACGTCGGGATAGGCGGTGTCCCAGGTCTGCTCGAGGATCTGCTTGACCAGCTCGCCGCCGCCCTCGCCCACGGCCATGGTGCCCAGGGCGCCATAGCGGGTGTGAGAGTCGGAGCCGAGGATCATCTTGCCGCAGCCGGCGTGCATTTCGCGCATGTACTGGTGAATGACGCCGATGTGGGGCGGGACGAAGATGCCGCCGTACTTCCGGCAGGCGGTGAGGCCGAAGACGTGGTCGTCCTCGTTGATGGTGCCGCCGACCGCGCAGAGGCTGTTGTGGCAGCAGGTCAGGATGTAGGGCAGGGGGAACCTGTCCAGCCCGGAGGCGCGGGCCGTCTGGATGATGCCCACATAGGTCAGATCGTGGCTGGTGATGGCATCGTACTTGATCTTCAGATTTTTCGGATCGCCGCTCTGGTTGTGCGCCTGGAGGATGCCGTAGGAGATGGTGCCTTTCCGGGCCGTTTCCTTGTCAAGCCCGACCGCCTCGTTTTCGGGAACGAGCGTCTTGCCGCCCAGAAGGTACACGCCGGAGTCATACAGTTTGACCATGAGATTCGTCCGTCCTTTCCTTTTATACGGTGGTTATTTGCTTTCTTACCGTTTACAGAATAGCAAGAAACAAGAAAAATGTGAAATTCATGCTTTTCATTGTCTTCATTCCGTGATAGAATATCTTTGTAAAGATAAACCATGATTTTTCCGTTCTTTTGTTTATTATCCACAAAGGCGCCGCTTTCTCATGAGGTAATAAAAAAATTAAAAGCTATTCATTTTAAGAATAACTTTCATGGAAAGGAAAAGAGATATGGATTTCCGGGAGCTGACCTATATTCTGGCGATCGCCAAGCACGGGAACATCACCAAGGCAGCCGAATCGCTCTACGTCGGTCAGCCGACACTGAGCAAGTTTCTGATTTCGCTGGAGGATGAGCTGGGTCTCAAGCTGTTCCGGCGCGTCGGCAACCGCTATGTGCTGACACACGCGGGAGAGCGCTATGTGGAAAAAGCCTCGCAGATCCTCTCTCTCAAGGGCGATCTCGATGCGGAGATGGCGGACATCATCAAACGGGAGGTGGGCGAGCTGAGCGTGGCCTTTGCCAGCATGCGCTGCACCTACATGCTGCCCGGGACGCTGCCGATCTTCCACCAGATGCACCCCAACGTCAAGGTCAACGTCTTTGAGGGGAATTCGGAGGAAAACGACCGCCGTCTTCTGGAGGGGCAGGCCGAGGTGGCTTTTTACACCCGCCCCAGCGAGCTCAATCCGCAGATCCGCTATGAATCCATCGCGCAGGAGGAGCTGCTGATCTGTACCTGCAAGGATCACCCGATCGGCCGCTTCGCGCGCGAAAACCCCGCCAGTCCCTATCCGAAGCTGGAACTTCCCCTGCTGAAGAACGAGCAGATCATCATGATGCGCCCCCAGCAGCGGACCCGTCAGATCATGGACAGCATCCTGCGCAGGGAAGGGATCGGCTTTGAAAAAGTCCTGTACACCGGCAACCTGCCTGCGATCATGGAGCTGGTCGCATTGGGGTATGGCGTGTCCTTTATTCACGAATCCCATCTCCGCCACCGGTCGGGAAGCCTGCCGATCGACTGCTTCAGCTTCGGCGAGCCGCGCACGGTATCCGATTTTGTCGCCGCAACACGCAAGGGCAGCTATATCTCCCGCTATGCCCAGGACTATATCGAGATAGTGAGGCAGCAGGTGGAAAGAAGCAGTGATTTGGCTTGAAAAGCCAACCGGCGAAGAAGAAAATTCCCATCGTGCAGACTTCATCCCGGCAGAAGGCGCATCAGCAGCTGGCAAATCGAATTTCAGCAGAGGTCATTATGTGCTCAGATACACTGTCTCTTGCGCTTTTGCTTATTCAAATGAATCACCCGCGCTTCAAAAGCCTTGCGGTAACAGGCTTTTCCGGGCATAAAAATGAAACAGGAGATCGACACATGGTGTCGATCTCCTGTTTCCGATCCGGCGTGCCGGGGCAATCTAAACCCGAAGCGTCTTCAAAAGCCAAAACGGAGCTCCCCGGTGAGAGCTCCGTTTTGGAAAGGAAGAAGGAGACAACGGATACGAAGCTTTCGCCGCCCCGGCGGAAGCGGAGTGCAGTTGGCTCCTTCTGACGCGGCAAAGGAACAGTACTATGATACAGTGAATCATTTTCTGCCCCGGTGAAGCATTCCTCTGCTCTTTTGAAGAGCCCTGGATGACCCCATGCTTTTACGCGTAGCTGTGCAGCCCGCTCATCAGCGTGTTGACGCCTACGAAGGTGAACACGACGAAGACGAAAGCAAACAGCGCAAACCAGGCCATCCGCTTTCCGCGCCACTTCATGCGCAGACGCTGGTGGAGAAATACGGCATAGACGATCCAGGTGATCAGGGCCCAGGTCTCTTTCGGGTCCCAGCTCCAGAAGGTGGACCAGGCCTGCTCCGCCCAGATGCAGCCGGAGAAAATGACGATGCTCAGCATGAGGAAGCCGAAGCAGATTAGCTTGTACGCCATGGCGTCCAGCTGCTTCAGATGCTTCTCCTCCGCCTTCTTCTCCACGAGCAGATATCGCAGCCCGATCAGCGCCGCCAGCGCAAAAGCGGAATAGGAGAGGGCGGCAGAGCCGATGTGCAGGCCGAACCAGGCGCTTTTCAGGGCCGGCATCAGCTCGGTGATCTCCCGCGGCTGCAGCGCGGCATAGGACTGCAGCAGGAAAGCCATCGGCGTGCACAGGGGGAGGATCCACTCCATGCGTCCCCGGCTGCGCAGGTCCAAAGCGAGGCCGAAGACAGCGACCGTAAGTGAGAACATGGTAGCGAATTCAAATTGATTGGCGAGGGGGATCCGGTGCGCAGCGGCACCGCGCCAGACGACATAGGCAAGGTGCGCGGCGATGGAGAGCACCAGAGCAAGCCGCGCAATCTGCGTCAGACGGGCCTTTCGGAAGGAGGCGCCGGCAAAGCAGATGAGGGTCGCCGCAAAATACAGAGCGACACTTATGGGGAAAAGGGTATTCATGATTCTTCCTCCAGTTCCTCCCGATAGTGATCAATCCTCTCGGAAATGTCTTTTCTTCCTGCGAGGGCGATGCCGTCCGGCCTGACCGCGGCAGCCTCCGGGATGGCAAAAAAGCAGAGATACAGGCCCAGCAGCATCAGCGCGAAGGACAGATACAAAAGCCAGAGCGTCCATGCCGGCTGCGTTTTCACGCGCAGGCCGGGGAAGGGCTGCGGCTCATGGAACTGGAAGAAAACGCCCCCGGCGAAGACCTCCGTCCCGGGATAGATCAGTCCGGTCTCGTCTGTGTCGCCGTCGATCCGGCGGACCTCATAAGCGGGATTCACCGGATCGCCGTTCTGCGAGACCATCAGCTCCCCGTCCTGCACCGTGACATTGCTGAACATCCGGGAAAAATAGATCCCGTTTTTCCCGTCGAGTGTCAGAAACGCGGGTTCGTCCAGCCAGACGAGCTCTTCTTCCGGAGCAGCCTCCGTTCTCAGGCCGATCACGGCGGCATAGGCGTAGCTTTGCTGGTATACCTTGTACCTGCCGAACTTCACGGGGCGGTTGACCTCCGCGTCCCCGTGCGCCGCCGTCCCGTCCGGGAGAAGCGCCGAAAGACGGCTGAGATACTTCGTCTCTCCGGTATCCGTCTCCAGAGAGAACGAGTCGAGATGCAAAATGGTACCGTCGCCCAGCGTGTTCTCACTTCCCGGGAACAGGACGATGTCCTCCGACCGGGAAAGCAGGAAGATGCACGCGGCGGCGGCCATCAGAAGAAGCATGGCAAAATGCGTCAGGAACGGCCCCCAGAAGCCGAGGGTATTCCGGATATAGACGTCCCCATCCCGGCGGAAATGATGGGCGCGCAGCCATTCGGCGGCCTGTGCGGCGGGAAGGACGCCCTCCGACCGGAGCGCTTTCAGGGCCAGGGCCTGCCGCTGCTTTTTCAGGCCGAAAACGCGCAGCACCGAGCAGAGCAGCAAATTCACGCCCAGCATGGCAAACAGCGCAATGAAGAGGGGGCTGGAGTAGATACTGTCGCGCCCTGTGACAGTCGCGGCCACGCAGAGGACGGCGATCAGCAGGAGAAGGATCATGCCGAAGCGCATGGAGCAAAAAAAGCGGTATAGTTTTTTCATCATATGATCACGCTCAAAAGAATAGGATCGCTGATAGAGTCAACCCCTGCCGCACGGTGTGCGGCAGGGGTGCTGCGTCAGAACAGGGAACGTTTACTGGACATTGAACATGTAGTTCGTCATCTGGTTGGGAACGTCATTCGTGCGGATGCTCCCGTCTGCCATCTGGCTGGAGACCCGGATCTTGATCAGATAGGAGCCGGCAGGGAGGTCGTTGATGTCCAGCTTCCAGTATACCCACTGGGTGGTGTTGGCGTCCTCGATCGCGTACTCCTGCCAGGTCTGGCCGTGGTCAAAGGAGAACTCGAGCTTGACGATCGGCTCGTTCCAGGCGTCGGCATAGCCTTCCAGATGCACCGGCTGGCCGAGTTCAAAAATCTGGCCGTCATAGGCGGTGAGAACGCCCACATTGGGCTTGTCGAACTGCAGACCGGTGGTCGCGTCGACGAAGTCGCCGTAGAAGTCCCAGGAAGCGCCGACGGACACGAAGCGAAGCTCCGCCAGCTGTTTGGTGAAGTTGCCCGCGCTCATCTCGTTGCACCAGAAGGCGCAGGGCCAGCCCTGGTCGGCGTAAATGGTATCGCCGTTCATGCCGACGACCAGAAGCGCCTCTTCCTTCAGCATCGTCTCAAGGGAGATGGGGTAGTAATAGCCGTCCGAGCCTACCGGCTCCACAATGAGGACGTCGTCGTGCAGACCGATGTCTTCCACGATCGCCTTCAGGGGGACACCGGTGATCTCGGCCTGATAGATCATACCCTGGCCGGGGCCGTTTACGGTGCAATGCGACTTCATCAGGCGGGTCTCGGTGCCGTATTTTTCGATCAGCTCCGGCAGAGTGTAAACGCCGCCATTGTCAATGTCGCCGCTGAGCGTGATGGTCCACTTGTCAAAATCTTCCTGAGAAACCTGACTCTCCTTGGTCAGCCAGGTCTCCGGATTGGACTTGATGGTCTTGAAGAACATCTTCTCGTGCGGGGTCACTTCGGTCTGGTTCCACTCGAAGGAGAGGTTCATCTCCTCGGCCGGGAGATCGGCGATGCCGCGGAGGACATCATACTTCACGTAGTCCCAGCGCTGGTACTCAATGGTGCCGTCGTCGTGCCTGGCAATATAGTGGCAGGATTCGCAGCTGCCGCCCATTGCCTTGAAGGTGCTGTTGCGCTCGTGCAGGGTGTGGATGGCTTCGCGCATATAGTTGTCATAGAAGCTGTGGCAGCCGAAGCAGTTCTGCAGACCCTGCTCCACATTATAGCCGTAATAGATAATGCCGTGATAAGTTTCCATGGATTCGAGGGCGTCCTCGATGGTGTGACACGCTGTGCAGCCGCGGTTGTCCGCGTTGAGGAAGTAGTTGTTCCACGAGGCAATGGTCTTGCTCTCCACGTCGCCGGCCTGAGTATCCAGAGCTACGTCATTGAAGGGCGTTTTCTGGACCTGTACGCCGTTGTCCATGGTGACCACTCTTGGCGCGTACTTTTCGTCCGCCTGTTCGTTCTTGTCCCATGAGGTGCGCTCCGACACATCTTCCTGCGGCAGTCCGCTGTCCGCATATGCGGCAAGGGGGAACGTCATCAGGAGCGCGAAGATGAGTGCGATGACTATCAGCCGTTTTTTCATAGCTTCTCCTCTCAATTCCTTTATCCTTATAATGGTTATGCCTGGTTATGCCGTCGTCCGTTTGATGACGAAGACGGTACTACTATGATAAATATAACATACAGGCAGCAAAAAAGCAAGAACGCCCGCCGTGTAATCCCTGAAATAGCGCTGATTTTTGCGGCACAAAACTGTGCACAAAGCACAAAACAAGCCGGGAAACCGATACTTTACAGCAGTCTCCTGCTTCATGTCCGGTTCATCGCGGCAATCCGAACCAGCGATCAAGTCCGCATGGGGCGAGCCTGGGAGGGGATCGGTTATTCCCTCCCAAATAATTGAGCGAAGCGGATCTTTGCCAGCCGCAGGCTGGCCACCAAAAAGGAGAGAATCCTGTTCGGATTCTCTCCTTTTTGGTGCCGGTGGCCCGATTCGAACGGGTACGGCCTCGCGGCCAGGGGATTTTAAGTCCCCGGTGTCTACCATTCCACCACACCGGCATGCGCAAATACTTTATCACTCGCCCCGGCGGGTGTCAAGGGAAAAGGGACCGGCGCAGCCGCTCCCTTCAGATCGTGAGAAAGCCCAAGACGACCAGTATTGTTTTTTGCCTGTCTGATTCATTTTCATCCCGAACCCGCTTCGCCGGACTGCGGGCGGAAAGAAAGGGACAGGGGCCGCTGTACAGCGGCCCCTGTCCCTTATGCTTTTGCTCTCAGCGGGCTTTCTTCCCGCGGCGTTTTCCGAGGCGCCGGAGCAGCGCGCCCCAGAGCACGGCTTCGATCCAGCGGTCCGCATGGATCTCCAGCCGTGTGCCCGCGTCGTAGAGCCGACGGATCCAAGTGGTGTTCATCGCATTTCCTCCTCATTTGTTTTCCCGGCACAGTCGGGATCCTCCTTCAGCTCTACGCAGAGCATGGTCAGGTCGTCGAACTGCGGCGCGTCGCCGACAAAGCCGCTGACGCTCTTTCTGACGCCCTCGAGGATGCCCTGCGGCGATTCGGACTTGTAGCGATTCAGCGCGCCGAGCATGCCGTCGAAGGAAAACATGCGGCCCTCCCGGTCGGTCGCCTCGGGCACGCCGTCGGTGTAGAGGAAGAGCTTGTCCCCGCGGCCGAGCTGCAGCTCATAATCCTTGTACCGCACGCCCTCCATGCCGCCCAACACAAAGCCGGGCTTCTCCTTCACGAGCTCGAAGGCGCCGCCCTTGCGGCAGAGGACGGGATACTCATGACCGGCGTTGGCATAGACGAGCCGCCCCGTTGACAGCTCCAGAATGCCCAGCCACACGGTCACGAACATGTCCGCGCGGTTGTGCTGGCAGACATTGTTGTTCACAAAACGCAGGATCTCCTCCGGCGTCCCGCCCATCTGCGTGCGTTGGCTGACCATGATGTTCGTCACCATCATGAACAGAGACGCGGGGATACCCTTGTCCGACACGTCCGCCATCACCAGCGCCAGGTGGTCGTCGTCGATCAGGAAATAGTTGTAGAAATCTCCGCCGACCTCTTTGGCGGGGGCCATCAGAGCGCAGATATCGAAATCCTGCCGGTCGGGGAAAGCGGGAGAAGCATCCGGCAGAGAGTCCTTCTGGATCATCGCGGCGATCGAAAGCTCGGCGCTGATCTTCTCCTTCTCGGCGGTGGCGGCGGTGAGGTCCTCCATGTAGTTCACCATGTCCGTCTCCAGGGAGTCGATAGAGCCGGCGAGGTTCAAAATCACGTCGTATTGGCCGAGCGCACCGATCGGCTCGCCCTTGGCATGCTCTTTGGCAAAGCGCGTCGCTTCGGCCGAGACCGTCTCGACCGGTTTGATGATGGATCGTTTGAGGAAGGTGGCGGCCAGGGCGGAAATCAGGATGACCATCAGGGTCACGCCGAAGAGGATGTAGCGGATGTAGGGGGAAATGGCATTCGCCAGCTCCCGGACGGGGCGCTGCATGCAGAGGATGGCCGTGACCTCGCCGGCCGAGTTTTTCACGGGGACCAGCGTCGTGATGTGCGGGTGCTGACCGTCGGTGGTGCGCAGGCGGAAAACTGTGCCGTACGCGGCCTCCTGCTCATAGATCGCGCGGTAGTTCTCCCGGTATTCGTCGTTCGTGGTATCGCGCCGATAGCCGAGCTCCCATTCGATATAATGGGAATCATCCACACTGTTGTTAACGGGATTGAAGATGGATACAAATCTGCCGTAGTCGCTCCGGTCGACCTTTATCACATAGATCAGGGAGACGTTCAGCTTCTGGCACATGACGTCGAGACGTCGCTTGGAGACGGCGTACTCCTCCTGCTCATCCCCCGCGAGATAGGCGTCGATGTGGTCGCCGTTGACAAGCACCGCCGCCGCGTCGGCCATATGATGGGTAACGGTGGCGTACTCGTTCTTGAAGGCGCTGACGATACAGGAGTTGCCGATGACGCAGACAAGGGAGCCGAAGAGCAGCATCAGGGCCACCAGGCCGCCGATCACATTCATCGACATGTTGGAGCGTATTTTTTGAAACAGTTTCATTCTGCCACCATTCTTTCTGTGTTCACGGGTGGAAAGCGGGAGCGCCGTC
>CAMJQX010000022.1 GCA_946408145.1 uncultured Clostridia bacterium | reverse complement strand
GAGATAGGCGTCGTAAAAGTACTGCATGCTGTCGGAGCGGAAATGCAGGTAGTTTTCCAGCTTGTCCGAGTCGAGGTAGTACTGCCCGTGGAAGTTGCGCGTGGCGTTCCACTTCGGCTCGATGACCGGGTCGAGATCGGTGAAGCCCATCTCGCCGTACACCTTCTCGTAGAGGCTGCGGGTGTCGATGCGGCAGCTCTCTCCGCCGCCGATGTTGTAGATGTGGCCCCAGAACGCCTCCGGCAGAGAACCGTCCGCCGTGAAGGCACTGAGGTTTCGCATGGCCTGTCCGCTGTCCCGGTCGGAGACGTACTCGAGCACGTTGTCGAGGCAGTTGTGGAACTGGATCGAGTCGCGGATCTTCGCCATGGCCGGGCCGATGATGCCGGTCTGCCGCAGGGAGACCCAGTATTTGAGCCCGCTCTCGATGACAAGGCGCTCCGCCGCGACCTTCGACACGGCGTAGTAGTCGAACATGCTGGGCTTGATCGGGTCGCCCACGCGCCCCCAGTGGATCGGCGGCATGCGGTCGCCGGTCTCGGCCACGGTGCCGATGTAGACGAAGCGGTATTCGTCCTCCCGCCCCTGCTCGCGGATGGCGCGCAGCAGGTTCTTCGTTGAGCCCACGTTGACCTGCATCGCCTTGTCGGGGTGGTAGTCCGCCGCGGGGGAGACGAAGGCCGCCACGTGCAGCACCATGTCGCTGCGCTTGACGCAGTAGCTGACCTTCTCGTAATCGTTCAGGTCGCCCCAGACGATCTCGAGGCCGGGACGCTTTTCAAAGCTGCGCAGGAGCAGGCGGTTCTTCTCGCTGTCGCGCACGAGGATGATCGTGTCGTATAGGGAATAGTCCTTCGCCATGCGCTGCAGGCTCTGCATGCCCATGCCGCCCGCCGCGCCGGTCAGAAATACGGTCAGTTTCTTCTTCATGGTCTCAGCCCTGCATCGCCTTGACGTCCGTGGCCTTGCCGTCGAGGATGTCCACGCACAGGCGGATCGAGTCGCCGATCGCGGCGTCGATGTCGTCCTCGGTCACGCCCAGCGGCACGCAGCCCAGATTCTTGTCAATGAACTGGTTGGAGCACTGCAGATCGGTGAACTTCACCATGTCGAGGCCGCCCTCGATACCCTTCGCCTCCTGCTCCTTTTTGAGCTTTCTGCCGCCCATGGCGTACATCCAGTTCGGGATCGTGACGATCTTCTTCTCCGGGCAGCCGAGGTGCTTGTGGCAGATGGTGAGCATTTCCTTCCAGCTCATGTTGTACCAGCCGATGGGGTAGCAGTTGCCGCCGCGGTTGCGCTCCAGCGCCCCGGCCAGCGCCTGGCCGACCTGCCGGATCGTGACCATCGTCGAGCCGCCCTTCGGCCACAGGGTCACGCCCTTCATGCTGCGGATGTTCTCCACCAGGAAGACCCACACGGGCTTGCGGCCCGGCTGGGTGCCGAAGATGTAGGGCAGCTCCAGCACGGCCACGTCGAAGCCATCCTCTGCATAGCTCATGGCGACCTGCTCCTGATCGCGGCGGGAGCGGATATAGGGGTGGTATTCGGACAGCTTCTTTTTCGGCCAGATCTTGTCAAAGTAAGCGAAGTAGCTGCCGCAGATCACCGTGTGCCTGACGCCGCATTCTCTGGTGAGCTTCAGCAGGCGGTCGACGGTGTCGATGTTGAATTTCTTGAAAAGATCATAGATCGGCGCGGGGCCCTCCACGCGCTCGTCCACGCCCGCGGCGAACACAAAGCCCTCGCAGCCCGTCATGAGCTTGCGCAGCTCGTCGTCGCTCATGTCCATGTAATTGCCCGGGATGATCTCCATGCCCTCGGGCAGCCCCGCGTCCTTCGACGGCACGCGGCGCGCCAGCGTCGTCACCTGATGCCCGCGGGCAAGCAGCTCCCGCGCGCCCTCGCTGCCCAGCAGTCCCGTTCCGCCGATGATAAATACCTTCATGCTTTATCCTCCGATCAATAGAAGATGGTCTGTGTTCACTCCTCGAAGCGATACTCGCCCGCGGTGACGGTCTCCTTCGTACCGCCTGGGAGTATGATCTCCGCTTCGCAGTTGGCGGGGACGCTGACGGTGTAGAGCGTTTTTCCGTCCCGCTTTTCCCAGCGGCTTTCGACCATGCCGCAGACGCTGTTGTATTTCGCGCCGGCGTGCGTGAAATGCCCGCCGGGACGCGGCGCGATCGTGAAGCGGTTCTCGCCCGCGACGCGGATGCCGCACATGGTCGAGAACAGCCACTCCACCACGGCGCCCTTGGAATAGTGGTTGAGCGAGGCGACGCCCTCCTGCGAGTTCGGGCCTTCCCAGCTCTCCCAGATCGTGGTCGCGCCCTGTTTGGGCATGGAGAGCCAGCCGGGAAGCTCCTCGTTTTCCAACAGCCGATAGGCAGCGTCCAGATCGTAGTCAGCCAGTACATAGAGGATCAGCGGCGTGGACAGAAAACCCGTGCCGAGCCGCCAGCCGTAGTGCTCCAGCGCCTGGATCAGGCGTTTTCGGGCAAATGCGCTCTGCTCCTCGTCCAGCAGCTCCATGTACAGCGGCCGCACGAGCTGCGCCTGCCGGTCGGTGTCCAGCGTATAGGTCCCGCCGGAGACCAGCTCCCGATAGGCCTTTTTGCAGCCCTCGGCATAGCCGCGGAATTCCTTCGCGTCGTCCTCATGGCCGAGCTTTTCCGCGATCTCGCTCATGAGGCGCATGATATACGCCGTGTAGGCCGTTGAGACCTCGGGGTGCGGATTGACGAAATCCTGCCAGCGGAAACCGCCGCCGATCTCGACCGGCTCGGCCCATTCGCCGTAGCTCTGCCCCATGTTGACAAGATACCGCTGCCCCTCCTGGGAGAGCTTGACACGGTCGGAGAAAAGGGGCGTTGTTTTGCCGACGCGCTTTTCCATGAAGCGGGCGTATTTCACCATGCCCTCGTAGTACTCGCGCAGGATCGTCTCGTCCCGATAGATCTCCGCATAGCGCCACGGGATCAGCACGCCCACGTCCGACCAGCCGACCGAGCCGTTCATCGTCCACATGTAAAAGTCCGAGCCGCCCTCCGGCGCGATGTGCGGCAGACGGCCGTTCTTCTTCTGCCAGTCGTAGACGTCGTGCATGTACTTCCTGGCAAAGGGCGCGAAGTTGAACAGATACGCGGCGCTCGTGAAGAAGAGCTGCGCGTCGCCGGTCCAGCCGTGGCGCTCACGGGTCGGGCAGTCGGTGGGGATGTCCAGATGGTTGCCCTTGGCCGACCAGACCGTGGCCTCGAAGAATCTGTTCAGCAGCTCCCCGGAGCTCTCAAACCAGCCCGTCCGCTCCAGATCGGAATAGACGGCGTGGGCCGTGAAGTCCTCGGGCTTGAAGGGGACTTCCGTCTCCACCAGCACATACTGGAAGCCGAAGACGGCGAATGTCGTTTTATACTCGTTCCAGCCCTCGGCGCAGAAGTATTCCACCTGCTGCAGCGGCGTGGTTTTGCCGCGGTTTGAAAGCTGGATGTTTTTCTGCGTGAATTCCCCGTCCTTGTCCAGCAGCTCGCCGAAGCGCAGGAACACCCGCTGTCCGGCACGCGCCGTCAGCGCGAAGGAGGCGTAGCCCTGGATGTTCTGCCCGAAGTCCAGCACCGTTTTGCCCGAGGGCGTGGTGATGAGCGTGGGCTTGAGCTGTTCGTGCTCCCGCACGGGGACGTTGTTGGAGGCCGTGGGGACGACCTTGTGCTTCGTGCGCTTTGCCTTGCCGAGCCAGAGCGGCGTGCGGAAGGCCTCGACGATCTCGCCGTCCTTGTTGTCGGCGAAGCGGATCGGGCCGTCGTTTGACCAGTCCCAGCTCTCATCGCTCACGACGGTCTGTACGCCGCCGTCGGCAAGCGTGATCTCGAGCTGCGCGAGCAGCCTGGTCTCGGTACCGTACTGGTTCACGATGCCGTTTGCGCCGCAGGAGCCGCGATACCAGCCGTCGGCGAGCTGCACGGTCAGCTCGTTCTCTCCCTCGTGCAGGAGCTCCGTGACATCATAGGTCTGATACTGCACCCGCCTGCGGTAGTCGGTATAGCCCGGCGCCATCACGAAGTCTCCGACGCGCCTGCCGTCCAGCCTCGCCTCGTAGAGGCCGCAGGCCGTGATATACAGCCGCGCGCTTTTTACCGGCTTGTCCACCGCAAAGCGTTTGCGGAAGCAGTCCACGGGATAACGCTCTTTTTTGTTGACAATATAGTTGCCGGTGATCCATTTGGCCTGCCAGGAAGAGATGCCCGTCTCGAAGTAGGCCTCGCTCCACTCGCCCGGCTCGCCGTTTTCGTCCCAGAGGCGGATCTTCCAGTTCACACGCTCGCGGTCGCGGAGCGCCTTCGGGTACTCGGCGCGCATGGAGGCGCTCTCCACCCTGCCGCTGTCCCAGCTCTCGGTGACGATCTGATAGGCCGTCTGCCTGACGCCGCCCTCGGCGTTCCACATCAGGCGGGGATGCTGAAAGTCCACGCCGATGGGATCCCTGAGGTATTCCGTTCTCAGTCGAATCGCTCTCATGCTTTCCCTCCTGTTTTTCTCTCTGTCAGCTTCTTCGCCATGCGTATCACACGCGCGGCGTTGATCTGAAGCCGGCGGCGCGTAACGGTGCCGTCCTTCAGGCCCTTCATCATGGCCTTGAAGTCGCCCATGCCGCCCGGCATCGTCAGGTCGTTGCCCGCCGCGGCGTTCTTCGCGGCGTTCGGGGCCGGATACCTGTTTTTTCTCCCATACATGGCGCCGATGATCCAGTCGGTCATCACGATGCCCCGGTAGCCGAACTCGGCGCGCAGCACATCCTCGAGCAGATCCCGCCGCTCGGAGCTGTGGACGCCGTTGAGCAGGTTGTAGGAGGTCATCAGCGCGCAGGGCTGGCTCTCCTTCACGGCGATCTCAAAGCCGCGCAGGTAGAGCTCACGCAGCGCGCGCTCGCTCACCAGGCTGTTGCTGCCGTAGCGGTTGGTCTCCTGGTTGTTGGCCGCGAAGTGCTTGATCGTGGTGCCGCGGCCCGGGTGCTTTTGTACGCCGCGGGTGATCGCGGCGGCGAAGCGCCCGGAGATCAGCGGGTCCTCGGAGAAGTATTCAAAGTTGCGGCCGCAGCGGATGTCGCGGTGGATGTTCAGCGCCGGGGCCAGCCACAGGTGCACGCCGAAGCGCTCCATCTCGTCGCCGACGATGTCTCCGCAGCACTCGGCAAAAGCCAGGTTCCAGCTCTGCGCGATTGCGGTGCCGACGGGGATGGCGGTGCAGTTCTGCTCGAGGATCTCGCCCTTCACCCTGCCGTTCCCTTCCAGCAGCTTCATCACAAAGGCGGCCGGCGCGGGCATCAGCTCCATCACGCTCTCCGGCATGCCGCCGTCTAAGGCGTGCACGCCCTTCTCATCCCGGGTGTACCGGCGGCTCAGACGCAGGCCGGCGGGCCCGTCCGCCATGACCATGCCCGCGACGCCGTTTTCTTTCAGAGGCACGGTCTCGCCCGCGGCGCCCGCGACGGATTGCGCGGCGGCCCCGATCACGCTCTGGGATCCGCTGTGTTTGAAAGCGCCGATGTTCAGACAGCAGAGCTCCTCGTCGCTCAGCGTTTCGACCAGGGGGTCAAGCTCCTCGGGGACCGCATAATCGACCGTCTCCGTCTCAAAGGCCGCGGCGCTGACGGGCAGCACGGGCAGCGATCCGTTTTCCTCCGTCCGGATACGCTCCGGTCTCCAGTCCGTGAAGTCCGGCCGGCCGAGGCAGTTTTTGACCTGTTTGACCCGCGCTTCTCCGTCCAGACGGACCACGGCGACCGCTTGTGTTTCGGCGCTGGAGACGCCGAGCCGGAGCACATAGTCGCCCGCCTCGAGGATCCAGCACGCGCGCGAGGCGTCGTAGGAGGCGAGCTCACGCAGATCGAAGGCCAGCGTCAGCTCCTGCTCTTCACCGGGCCGCAGATCATCCGTTTTTGCAAACGCGGCAAGCGTCTGATAGGGCTTGTCCAGCTTCCCCTGCGGCGCGGAGACATAGAGCTGCAAGACCTCTTTGCCGGCAAAGCTGCCGGTGTTCTTCACGGTGACAGGCACGCTGATCCGTCCGGCATCCGCGGCGCTCTCCCCGGGCTTCCGTTCAAAGCTTGTATAGCTCAAGCCGAAGCCGAAGGGGAACAGCGCTTTTTTGCCGACGGCATCAAAGTAACGATAGCCGACGTAAACGCCCTCTTTGTAGCGGGTATCGTTCCTGTCTCCGAACTCGCCGACCGTACAGTAATCTTCCCAGGCGCTCCAGGTCGTGGTCAGCCTGCCGGAGGGGACGCTCCTGCCCAGGATGAGGTCGGCCAGGATATCGCCCGTCTCGACGCCGAGCTGGCTGAGCAGCAGGATGTTGCGGACTCCCGCTACCGGGCTGAGATCGACCACGCCGCCGACGTTCAGCACCAGCAGGAAGTTTTTGTATTTCTCGTTGAGCTCCAGGATGTCCCGCGTTTCCGTCGCGGTCAGCAGGATATCGCCGGGGACGGCCTTGCGGTCGGAGCCCTCGCCGGAGATGCGGGACAGGATATACACGGCGGTGTCGCCCGCGGCGTCCAGCGGCAGCGCATACTCGGGCTCCGGCATCACGGCGCCCATGCTGTCCAGGATCGCCAGGGTCCCGCGTCTGAGGGCCGAGCGCTTCAGTTCGCGGATAAAGCGCTTCTTTGCCTCCGGATACAGCGCCCCGTAGCGGTCCAGCCAGCTCTTGCTGGTGATCGTAAAGCCCGCCGCCTCCAGGCTCTCTTCCGCGGTGGAAAAGCAGCGGGAGTTGACCTCGCCCGAGCCGGTGCCGCCCTTGATCGTGCGGCGCGCGCCGCTGCCGTAGAGCGCCAGCTCGCAGGGGGCCTCCAGGGGGAAGGATCCGTCGCTTTTCAGCAGTACCGCGCATTCCGCGCCGAAGCGCCGCAGGAGCTCGTTGTGTTCTCTCTCGTAGTCGTTCATTATGATCCTCCTTTTCGAATCCGGAACAGCGGCCAGCTTTTACGCCTCCGCCTTTTCATGGCGGGCCCTGATCTCGGCCTGCTCCTTCCCGATGGTCTTTTCCACGTTCAGGAAGAACAGGAGGACGAAGGCGATCACGCTCGTGAAGACCTCCAGCCCTACAAAGGCGAAGGCGATGACCCAGTCGACGCTGTGCGGCTGCGCCAGCGCGACGGTCAGCACGCCGTCCGCGGCGGGCTTGAGGTTTTCCAGTGCCACCTGCGCGGCCCAGCCGTTTTCCGCGAGCTTCGCGGAGGCCTCCGCCGCGCTGCCGGCGGTAAAGGGCGCGAGATAACCGGCTTTGGCCAGCATCCAGTTGAAGACGCCCGTCATGATGCCCACCATCGCCACCGCGATGATGTTGTAGATGGACATGGCCGCGCCGTCGATGCGCAGATCGGATTTCCACTCCATGTGGTCCAGACAGTCGGCGAACAGCGCCATGAACACGTAGGAGCCGGGCAGGCCGCCCATGTTTTTGATGAACTGGCCGACCAGCACGATCCACATGGTGTGCGGGAACAGCCAGCAGATCAGGGAGCCGATCGTGATCAGGGCGCAGCCGACCATAGTGACGTTGCGCTTGCCGAACTTCTTGGCCAGCGGCCAGACCGCGAAGATGCCGATGCCCATCGGGATGCCGCCGATCACCGAGACCATCATCTGGGTGACGCCGTCGTTGTAGGTACCGAGCACATAGTTGCAGTAATACACCAGACCGATGTTCTTGATCGTCGTGCCGATCGTGGTGACCAGAAAATAGCCGTAGATGATCAGCATGTAACGGTCGGTAAACAGGATCTTCATCTGCTCCCCGAAGGAGAGCTTGTTCTGTTCGTCCGCTTTATCCGTTTCTTCCGTGATGCGCTCCTTCGTGAAGAAATACTCCAGGAGCGTCAGCGGCAGGGCGACGATGGAGAGGATGCACATGAGGGAGATCCACTTGGACTTGTCCACGCCGATCATCGGCATGATGACCATCGGGAAGACCAGCGCGACCAGGATGCCGGACATCATGATCGTCGTGATCTGGTTGAAGACCGACAGGCCGCCGCGCGCGGTGCTGTCGCGGGTGGACAGGGGCACCATCAGGCCGTGGCTCATGTTGAAGATCGTGTAGGCGAAGGAGTAGAACAGGTTGTAGGAGATCATCACCCACAGCGCCTTGACCATGTCGCTGCCGTCAGGCACGGTGAAGAGCAGGATGCCGGTGACGGGGACCAGGATGGCCGAGAAGAACAGCCAGGGACGGGCCTTGCCCTCCTTCGTCCTGGTACGGTCTATGACCTGGCCCATGATGATGTTGGTGATCGCGTCGATGATCTTGGAAACGATCGGGAAAACCGTCAGGAAGGCACCGCCCCATAGCGGCGTGAGGTTCAGAACGTCGGTGTAATAGACGTTCAGGTAGGTGGCGAGCACCGCGTTGAGCAGCAGCGCGCCGGCCGGGCCGAGCAGGTAGCCCAGCCACTTCTCTTTTTTGGTGACCTCCGGGGACTTGACAAGACTCGCAGGCAGCTTCATGTTTTGTTCCTCCTTCAACAGCTTGCGTTCTCTCCTATACTGTTTCTGATGCTATCATAGCAGAAAGCACCGAAGCTGTATTGCATAATCGTAAGATAATCGGTATAATCGTAATGAAATCACACAAGGGAGACGAGACGAATGGCGATAGACTATGAATTCCTGGCGAGATCCGTGGCGCGGCTCTCCGGGATCCCGGTGCGGGTGTACCGCAGGGGGGAAGAGCTGTGCCGCAGCTTTCCGACCGAGCTGCCGCGGGATCCGATGGCGCTGTGCCGCGAGGAGGTCTTCGCCATCTCCGAGCATGTGGGCTATTACGCCTCTCCCCTCTTCCACTATTACGGCGTCCTCAACACGGGGGACGTCCGGATCGTCGTCGGCCCCACCGCCCAGATCATGGCGGACGAGCAGAAGCTCCGGGAGCTGGCCTTCCGGCTGGACGTGCCGCAGGAGGAGGTCCCGGCCTTTGTGGAGGGCATGAACGCCATCATGCGCCTCCCGGTGGAGACGCTGCTGCAGATGCTCTGCACACTCAACCACTTTCTGAATGCCGGGGAAAGGCTGGAGCTCTCGGACCTGGCCATCCACGAGGCGGAGCAGACGATGATCAAAAGCGGCATCGAGCAGCGGCGCACTTCGCGCGTCTATGAGCAGGAGGCCCCCGGCAGGCAGGAGCACAACACTCTGGCGATCGAGGAGGCGCTGATGGGCATCGTCCGCCGCGGCGATACGGTGGCGCTTCGGCGCTGGCTCGCCTCCGCGCCCGCGGTCCAGGGCGGCACCATCGCGCCGGATCAGCTGCGGCAGCTGCGCAACCTCTTCATCGTCACGGCGACGCTGGTCTCCCGCGCGGCCATCCGCGGCGGCATGCGCCAGGACGACGCCTTTTCGCTCTCCGACGCCTATATCCAGCGGGTCGAGCTGCTGACTAGTCCGAGCAAGATCCTGAATCTGCAGTACAACATGCTGCTGGAATTCACCGAGCAGGTGGAAAAGCTGCGCCGCGGCCGGCACACGACAAAGCTCTCTCTGGACGTGGCCAACTACGTCCGGCACCATCTGTCCGAGACCATCAGCGTTGAAAAAATGGCCGGGGAATTCTTCCTCAGCCGTCCGTATCTGTCCAGCAAGTTCAGGCAGGAGACGGGCCAGACCCTGACCGACTTCATCCTGAAAGAAAAAACGGAGGAAGCCAAGCGCCTCCTCCGTTATTCCGAAAAGTCCCTCTCCGCCATCAGCGCCTACCTGGGCTTTTCCTCCCACGGGCATTTCGCCCGCGTGTTCAAAAAATACGCCGGCATGACGCCCGGCGAGTATCGGGAAAAACACCGGTAAAAAGCTTCGGGTCATTCTCTGCGTGACAGGTGCCGCTCCAGGCTGCCGGTCAGATGGATGTGCTCGGATACTCTCGCCTAACGCAGCCGGGCGGCATGATAAAATGAAAAAGCTCCTCTGCCCGGATGGGCAGAGGAGCTTTTTCAAAATCATCGGCGCTCAGGCGGCTTTCTTTTCCAGCGCGCGGTTGCGGAAGTAGATCCCGATCCCGGCGGCGACCATGAGGGTGTTGAGCACATAAAAGAACATCACATACCAGTGCACGGTCTCGTACCAGGGTGCCGGCGCGTAATAGCGGATCAGCACGAACTTGCCGACCAGCGCGAAGAGATAGCCCAGCAGGATAAAGGTGTAGAACAGCAGGCTGATGCCCTTGGTGCTCCTCGCCTTCCAGGCCTTGCGGATATTGATGGGCCAGGAAATGCCGAAGCAGACGACCATCAGCATCTCCATGAAGCTTGCAAAAGTCAGCATTTCAGTTTTCTCCTTCCTCGCCGCAGAGCATGCTGCCGCGGAGCCTCAGATTCTCGTGGAAGCCGAAGCATCTGTCCAACAGATGCGGCGTCTGTGCGCCGTGCGAGGCGGCGCAGGCCTCGTCGAAATAGCGCCGCAGCAGCGGGCGGTAGTCCGGGTGCGCGCAGTTTTCGATGATGCGCACGGCCCGCTCCTTCGGGCTCAGGCCGCGCAGATCGGCGTAGCCCTGCTCGGTCACGATCACGTCCACATCGTGCTCGCAGTGATCCACATGCGTGACCATCGGCACGATGCTCGAGATCTTCCCGCCCTTGGCGACGGAGTTGGTCATGAAGATCGAGATCGCGGCGTTTCTGGCGTAGTCGCCGGAGCCGCCGATGCCGTTGTAGACCGTGGTGCCATTCATCTGCGAGGAGTTGACGTTGCCGTAAATATCGGCCTCCACAGCGGTGTTCATCGCGATCACGCCGAGGCGGCGGATGAGTTCCGCGCTGTTGGAGATCTCCGAGTCGCGCAGCACGAGCTTGTCGCGGTATTGCTCCAGATCCCCCAGCAGACGCTCCATGCCCGCCTTGGACAGAGACAGCGAGGTCGCCGAGGCGAAGTCGGCCTTGCCCGCGTCTATGAGGTCGAGGATACCGTCCTGCATGACCTCGGAGTAGAAGCGCAGGTGCGAAAAGCCGGCGTTTTTCAGGCCGAAGAGCACGGCGTTGGCCACCGAGCCCACGCCGGACTGCAGCGGCAGCTCGTCGGCGGAGAGCCGCCCGGCCGCCTTCTCACGCTCAAGGAAGCGGACGATATTGCCCGCGATCGCGCGGCTGACCTCGTCCTCCGGCGCGAGCGGGCGGGGATGCTCCTCCGCCTCGCCGATCACCACCGCGGCGATCTTTTCCGTCGGGCAGCGCAGGTAGGGACTGCCGATGCGCTCTCCGACCCCTGTCAGTGGGATCGGCCCGCGCCGGGGCGGGTCTCCGACGCGATAGACGTCATGCAGGCCCTCCAGTGCGGCGGGCTGCGCGAGATTCAGCTCCACGATCACGCGCCGTGCAAGGTCGATAAAGGTCTGCGAGCAGCCGAGGCCCGTCGTCGGGACGATGCCGCCGTCGGCGGTGATCGCAGCGGCCTCGATGATCGCGGCGTCGATCCTCCCGTAAAAGCCGAGGCGGGCGTTCTGCGCCACCTCGCCGATGTGCACGTCTGTATAGGCGACCGGCGCCGGGCCGCCGCCGTTGACGGACCGGCGCAGCTCCTTGCTGGTCATATAGGGCAGGCGTCGGGCGATGATGCCGAGCTCGCCCCAGGCGGAGTCAAGCTCCGGGCCGGTGGAGGCGCTGGAGAGGAGCGTCAGCCGGAGCTTCCGCTGCCCGCTGCGCACCTGTTCGGAGATCGCGAGCGGCACCATCTTGGGGCAGCCGGAGGGCGTGAAGCCGCTGACGGCGACGGTCGAGCCGTCCTCGATCAACAGCGCCGCCTCCTGCGCGGACATGACGCGGCCGTACAGGGCCGCACAGCGAAAGCGCTCGTTGTGTTCCATGCTCAGAGCCTCTGCGCGAAGGCCGCGGCCTGCGCTTCCGTGATGAGCGCCGCGCCCTCGGCCAGCGCCCGCTGGTTGATCTCCTCCGTGCCGGCGGGGATGTGGCGCTTGACGCCCTCCAGCAGCTCCTCGTCGGAGAAGAGCCGCAGCGCGGCGTTGATCGCGCCGACGGCGACGATGTTCGCGGTGAAAGCCTTGCCGACCTTCTCCTTCGCGGTGCGCAGGACGGGGACGACGATCACGCGCGAGGGGTCCAGCCCCGCCGGGATCGCCAGACTCTCGTCGAGCATGACGACGGCGTCCTCTGCCAGCTCCTTGGCGTATTTGTCGGCGGAGGCCTGGGTCAGCGCGAGCAGGAAGCCCGGCCGCGTGACCTTGGAGTACCAGATCTTGTCCCGACTGATGATGGTCTCGGCCTTGCTGACGCCGCCGCGGGCCTCCGGCCCGTAGGCCTGGGACTGGACGGCGTTGAGCCCCGCGATCACCGCCGCCTCGGCGATGATGACGCTGGCCAGGATCACGCCCTGCCCGCCGGAGCCGGCAAAGCGCATCTCATACCGCTTGCTCATGTCCTGTCTCCTCCCTCTTTCTTCGCCTTTTTCCGGCAGGCGGCGATGATCTTCGCGTACTCCTCGGTGTACTCGGGGTAGTCGTTGAAGGACAGGATGCCGATCTGCTTCTTCCCGGCTCGCTCCTCCTCGCTCATGCTGTAGTAGCGGGCGGTGGGGAGCAGATTGTCCCTCTGCCATTTGAGCATCTCCACGGCGTCGCCCTTCTTGTTCTTGCGGCCGTAGTAGGTCGGGCAGACCGAGTAGACGTCCACAAGGGAAAAGCCCTTGTGCAGGATGGCCTTCTTGATGATCTCGATGGTCTCTCGCGCGTGATAGATGTCGCCGCGGGCGGAGAAAGACGCGCCGGCGCCGGCGGCCAACACCGCGATATCGAAGGGACGGTCGACGTTGCCGTAGGGCGCGGTGGTCGCCTTGTCGCCGTTGGGCGTGGTGGGCGAGTACTGCCCGCCGGTCATGCCGTAGATGTCGTTGTTGAAGCAGACGACCGTAAGGCCCAGGTTGCGCCGCGCGGCGTGGATCAGGTGGTTGCCGCCGATGGCGGAGCAGTCCCCGTCGCCGGTGA
>CAMJQX010000021.1 GCA_946408145.1 uncultured Clostridia bacterium | reverse complement strand
GCCTCAAGAAGTATCAGACCGACCCGGAGTATTATTCCAAGCACCCCACGCTCTACGTCAACACCCCGACGCAGAACTATCGGGTGGACGTGTTCGCCGGCTTTGTCTGCGACGCGGACTCCGACACCTACACCATCGGCTTTGCCGATGACACGAGCTTCCAGAACTGGATCGACCGCATGGTCTCCCACTCCGATTTCAAGACCGACGTGCAGGTGACGCCGGACGACCACATCATCACCCTCTCCACCTGCTCCTACGAGTGGTACGACGCGCGCTATGTGGTGCTCGGCAAGATGGTGCCGATCGGCTGAAAAAGCGCGCGGGATCTGGCAGATTCTGGCCCCTTCGACTTAAGAATTCTTATGTTGTTTTCCGAAAAAAGCGCATCTATAATGGTATTGTAAGAGTTCGGGGCCGCGTGGTCCCGATAGAGCAAACAGCTTATGAGGTGAATGAAAATGAAGAAGAATTGGAAAAGCGCCCTGAGCCTCCTGTTCGTTCTGGTATTCATGCTCCAGATCGCAGGCGTGACCGCGAGCGCCCAGACCGATCCCTCTGTGACCGGAAATGAGCCGCTGTCGATCGCGGTGTACATCCCCACGGTCAACGCGGACGGATATGAAGTCTCCGCGCGGATGGACGGCGAGTCTGTCAACCTGCCCGAGGGAAAATACCTGAGCATGAACCTCGGCGGCAGCGAGCTGGGCTACTGGTCCACGATCAGCCTGTCCGACCTGATGAACAGCGATCTGACCATCACCCCGCCCGAGGGCTACTATGTCGCTGAGGCGTACATCTACGCCAGCGAGCTGGCGCCCGGGCAGGCCCCCGCCTCTCTGGAGGGCGCGGCCGACTATCCCAGCACGACCGGCACCCGGGTGACGCTCAAAAGCGCGAAATTCGCCGATGAGTACGATCCCTGGTCCTTTGACAGCGCCCGCCTCTCCAATATCGGCGGCAGCTACACGCTGCTGATCCGTCTGGAGCTTCTCGAGAAGATCAGCTACGTCACCGTCTCCTACAGCAGCGGCGAGGCCTATGCCAACGTTCCCCCCGCCGAGGGCGGCGGCTTCGGCACGAGCTTCACGGTGCAGCCCATGTTCGAGAGCGTGCCGGGCAAGCGCTTCACCGGCTGGCAGCTGACCTACGGCAGCGGCTCCGTGGTGGACGTGAGCACCGGCTCCCAGATCCAGCCCTATGCCGACTGCACGCTGGTCGCCCAGTGGGAAGACGAGGAGGTCCCCGTCGAGCCCGTCCCGGACGATCCCTTCATCCCCGTCGAGCCCGTCCCGGACGACCCCTTCATCCCCGTCGAGCCTTCCGTCCACGAGCACAGCTGGTACGAGAGCTCCGTGACCCCCGCCACCTGTGAGAGCGACGGTGTGCGCTACCTGACCTGCTCCGAGTGCAACGAGACCATGAGCGAGGTCATCCCCGCCACCGGCCACAGCTACTACGACACCGTGGTGCCTCCCACCTATGAGGCCGAGGGCTACACCGAGCACATCTGCTCCGTCTGCGGCGACAGCTACCGCGACAACTACGTCCCCAAGCTCGAGCACGTGCACAGCTACGTCGAGCAGATCACGCAGAACGCGACCTGCACGACGCCCGGTCTGAAGACCTTCACCTGTGAGTGCGGCGACAGCTACACCGAAGAGATTCCCGCCACCGGCCACAGCTACACGGAGACCGTCGTGGCCCCCACCTACGAGGCCGAGGGCTACACCGAGCACATCTGCTCCGTCTGCGGCGACAGCTACCGCGACAACTACGTCCCCAAGCTCGAGCACGTGCACAGCTACACCGAGCAGATCACGAAGGAGCCCAGCTGCACCGAAGCCGGCGTCAAGACCTTCACCTGTGAGTGCGGCGACTCCTACACCGAGGAGATCCCCGCCACCGGCCACAGCTATACGGAGACCGTCGTGGCCCCCACCTATGAGGCCGAGGGCTATACCGAGCATACCTGCACCGTCTGCGGCGACAGCTACCGCGACAACTTTGTCCCCAAGCTTGAGCACACGCACAGCTACACCGAGCAGATCACGAAGGAGCCCACCTGCACGGAAGCCGGCGTCAAGACCTTCACCTGCGAGTGCGGCGACACCTACACCGAGGAGATCCCCGCCATCGGCCATAATTACACCGAGCAGATCACGCAGGAGCCGACCTGCACCGTTCCCGGCGTCAAGACCTTCACCTGCGCCAACTGCGGCGATACCTACACGCAGGAGATCCCGATGAAGGATCACGATTACGAAGTGACCGTGGTCGACGCCACTGTGAATGCCGAGGGCTACACGCTGCACAAGTGCAGGGTCTGCGGCTACGAGTTCCGCGACAATTACACGCCGAAGAAGGAGATGCAGATCCTGCCCGCTCCCGTCTTCAGCGCTCCCTCCTGGACCCGCGGCAGCAACAGCAGCATCACCGCCACCGTCAATTACGACTATGCCAAGTTCGACAGCCTGCTGGTCGACGGCGTCAAGATGACCCGCGACGCCGACTACACGGTGCGGCAGGGCAGCACGATCATCGACATCCCCGCCGGTACGCTTGAGAAGTTTGCCTCCGGCGAGCGCGAGATCAAGCTCGTCTTCACCGACGCCGAGAGTACCGGCAAGCTCACGATCGCCGAGCCCGCTGCGCCCGAGAAGCTCAGCCTGACCGTCAAGGCCAAGGATCGCACCGCCGAGTACACGGGCGAGCTCATCACCGCCAATGAATACGAGATCGTCTCCGGCACGCTCAACAGCGGCGACACGCTCAAGGCCGAGTACAGCGGCGGCTCCGTCAACGTGACCAACGGCGCCACCTCCACGATCTCCAGGATCGTCATTACCGACGCCAGCGGCAAGGACGTGACCGCGAGCTCCTACAACGTGGCCGTCCAGAACGGCACCGTCGTTGTCACGCCGCGCAGGCTGAGCATCATGGGCCAGAACGTGAGCAAGACCTATGACGGCAGCACCTTCAGCCTGCAGAACGAATATGCCTCCAAGATCAGCTCCGACAAGATCAACGGCCACTCGCTCTCCATCAATCTGGACATCTACCAGAACGGCGCCCGCGTCAGCGGAGCCAGGGACGCCGGCACCTATGACATCATGCTCACCGCCTACACCGTCAAGGACGCCAGCGGCAACGATGTGAGCGGAAACTACAGCTTCTTCAGCACCCTGCCCTACCGTCTCGGCACCCTGACCATTACGGGCAGCCCCGCCTCCATGACGCCCGTCACCGTGACCGCCAAATCCCAGACCTGGGCCTACGACGGCCAGCCGCATGACTGCAAGGAGTTCACGCTCTCCTCCAATCTCTCCGACGGCGACACCATCTCGGTCAGCTTCGATCCCTCCAGCGTCATCACCGACGCCGGCAGCGTCGCCAACAGGATCAGCACCGTCGTCATCAAGGACAGCAGCGGCAACGCCGTTCCCTTCGCGCTCAACGGGCAGGGCAGCGGCAAGTACAACATCACGCTGGCGGAGGGCGCGCTGAAGATCGAGCCCTTCAAGGTGACGCTGACCGCCGTCTCCGCCGAGAAGTACTATGACGGCAGCGCACTCAAGAACGACAATGTGAAGGCCACCGCGCTCGTCAGCGGGCACAAGTTCTCGGTCGTCAAGTTCGCCGTGACCGACAGCCAGGGCAACCTGATCAAGAACGGCCCCGTCTCCGTCGGCACCTACACCAAGAAGGTCACCGATGTGTCGATCGTCGACAGCAAGGGCAACGATGTCACCAGGAACTATGACATCACCAAGATCGACGGTACGCTGAAGGTCCTTCAGGGCAACGGCGCGAACAACAGCAAGAGCCCGCGCACCGGCGACGAGAACAATCTGGTTCTCTGGATCGGCCTGCTGGCCGCCTCCGCGCTCGTCGTTCTCGGCATCGTCGCCTACTTCTACTTCCGCGGCAGGAAGGGCGGCAGCAAGCCCGCTGCCAGGCGGAACAATACCGGCGGCAAGCACTAAAGCATACCTGAGTTTCACGCAAAGGGGGCAGGCGAAAGCCTGTCCCCTCTCGCGCTCTCCCCATGCGCGTCTATTCTGGTCGCCTTGGGTTTGTCTGCATTCTGAGGGGACAGGCAAAAGCCTGTCCCCTCTTTTAGTTGTATTTCTCCCCTGTCTGTGGTATCCTAAGGGCAGTTTTGTTTGGGAGTGTTTTTTATGAAGATCGCCGTGATCACCGGCGCGTCCTCCGGCATGGGGCGGGAATTCGTCTACGCGCTGGATCGGGAAGAGCAGTTTGACGAGATCTGGGTCATCGCGCGGCGCGAATACCGGCTGGAGGAACTCAAGGCGAAGTGCCGCAATCCGATCCGCCCGCTGGTCTGGGATCTGGAAAAGCGCGAGAGCCTCTATGCCTACCGGGAACTGCTGGAAAAGGAGCGGCCTGAGATCGACGTGCTGGTCAACGCCGCGGGCTTCGGCCTCTTCGGCACCTTCGCGGAGATGGACATGGACCGCCAGCTCGACATCATTGACCTCAATTCCCGCGCGCTGACCGGCATGTGCCATTTGAGCATCCCGTATATGAAGGCGGGCGCCAGGATCTGGAACATGGGCTCGATGTCCTCCTGGCAGCCTGTCCCCTATATCAACGTCTACGGCGCGTCCAAGGCCTACGTGCTCAGCTTCTCCCGTGCGCTGGGCAAGGAGCTGGAAAAGCAGGGCATCCGCGTGATGGCGGTATGCCCCGGCTGGATCACCACCGAGTTTTTCGAGCACGCCGTGCACGACGACACGATCAGGTATTACAACCGCTTCTACCCGCCCGAGCAGGTCATCGCCAAGGCGATCCGGGACATGAAAAAGGGCAGGAAAGTCTCCGTGCTCGGTCTCCCGGAGAGGCTGCAGGTGCAGCTCGTGAAGCATCTGCCGACAAGCTTTATCATGAACACCTGGTGCAGGCAGCAGGGAAAGTGAGGTTTCGCCATGTATCAGCCGAACGACGTCAACAATGTCCCCGAAGAAGAGTGGGAGGAATTCAAAAAGAAGGCCGCGCAGGACGAGCTGTTCTACAGCGGCCCCGGCGACCTGCTGGACACGGCGGAGGGCCGATCCAAATTCTGCCGGCTCAATGAGTCCGGCGCCTTCCGCAAGCCCGATCCGGCCTACCGCGGCTACTATATCTGGGTCTTCAACAACAAGGGAGAGGGCATGGTGGTCAAGCGCCGCAGCCGTGTGGATCCCACGCTGATGGAGGATGTGGAATTCAACGCCGAGGGCGTGGAGATCAGCCGCTCCTACGAGCCCGCGTGACTTCGGTCAAAAGCTCCGTGCTTCTGAAAGATGAACGGCCTCTCTTCCGAGAGGCCGTTCATCTTCTTTTCAAGCCGTATTATTCAAATTCAGCCGCGACCTCTTCCAGCAGGCTGCGCACCGGCAGGTGCTGCGGGCAGATACGCTCGCAGGCGCCGCACTTGATGCAGTCGGAAGCCTTGCCGCGCTCGTTGGTGCGCATACGGTACATCCAGCTGTGATCCGACTTCGGGAACTGCTTCTTCGCGTTCATGACGGAGAAGAGATCCGGGATCGAGATGCGCATCGGACAGCCGTCCACACAGTAGCGGCAGGCGGTGCAGGGGATCAGGCCCTGGCTGCTGAAGATCTTCTGCACCTGCTCGACCGCGGCGCGCTCTTTCTCGCTGAGCGGCTTGAAGTCGCTCATGTAGCTCACGTTCTCCTCAAGCTGCCCGATCGTCGACATGCCGGAGAGCACCATCATCATGTTCTCAAAGCCCGCGGCGAAGCGGATGGCGTAGCTGGCGTTGCTGCCGCCGTGCAGATCGTCGTAGATCTTCTGCGCCTCGTCGGGGAGCTCCACGAGCTTGCCGCCCTTGACCGGCTCCATGACGATGACGGGTTTGCCGTGGCGCGCGGCCGTTTCGTAGACCTTGCGGCTCTGCACGATGGGATCCTCATAGTCCACATAGTTGAACTGGATCTGCACGACCTCGATCTGCGGGTATTCGGTCAGGATCTGGTCGAGCACTTCCGCGCTGTCGTGGAAGGAGATGCCCACGTGGTGCACCTTCCCCTCCTTTTTCAGCTCGAAGGCCGTCTCATAGGCGCGGCACTGCTTGTATTTCGGGAAGTTCTTCGCGCTCTGGGCGTGCATCAGATAGAAATCGAAGTAATCCACGCCGCAGGCCTCCAGCTGGCTCTGGAAAAGAGGGCGGATGTCCGCCTCCGTCTCGAAGCAGCTGCCGCTGAGCTTATCGGTCAGGACGAAGCGATCGCGCGGATAGCGGGATGTCAGGCATTGGCGTAGTGCAGTCTCACTCTGTCCGCCGATGTAGACATGCGCGGTGTCGAAGTAGTTGAGCCCTGCGGCGAGGAACGCGTCCACCATCTTCTCGAACTGCGGCAGGTCCACCTGTTCGCCCAGCATCGGCAGGCGCATGCAGCCGAAGCCGAACTTGCCGCGGATCTCCTCAAAGAATTTGTTTGTCATTCTTGCCCCTCCTTATCGTTGTTGTATTGATTATACCGTCTCCGCCGCGATCCTGCAAGCCCTTTGATTTCCAGCATTTCCCTTTTTTCTTCCGCGATTGACAGCGCATCGGCACGGGCATATAATGGCAGGCAGAACACGAGGGAGGTTCCTGCCGTATGAAGCGTTCCGAGATCAACAGAGCCCTGCGCGAGCTGGAGGCCATGTGTGAGAAATACTGCTGCTATCTGCCGCCCTTCTGCCATTTCACGCCCGAACAGTGGCAGCACATCGGGCACGAGTACGACGAGGTGCGCGACTGTATGCTCGGCTGGGACATCACCGACTACGGCATGGGCGATTTTGACCGCTTCGGCTTCTCGCTCATCACGATCCGCAACGGGAACCGCGCCATGGCGGACAAATACCCCAAGGTCTACGCGGAAAAGCTGCTGTACCTCAAGGAGGGCCAGTACGCGCCCAATCACTTTCACTGGTTCAAGACCGAGGACATCATCAACCGCGGCGGCGGGAACGTCCTGATCCGTGTCTACAACAGCCTGCCGAACGAGGAGATCGACTACGGATCCCCGGTGACCGTCCACACCGACGGGCGAACTTATGCCGTTCCCGCCGGGACGCAGATCCGCCTGACGCCGGGCGAGAGCATCCATATCCAGCAGTTTCTGTACCACGACTTCTCGGTCGAGGAAGGGACGGGCCCGGTGCTGCTCGGCGAGGTGAGCCAGTGCAACGACGACAACACGGACAACCGCTTCAACCCGCCGGTGGGCCGTTTCCCCGCCATTGAGGAGGACGAGCCCCCCTACCGTCTGCTCTGCAACGAGTATCCCCCGGCGAAGGACTGAGCTTTGCGTTTTCAGAAGACGTGGTCATACAAATGAGACATCCCCGGCGGATCCGCACACCCTCAGGTGCGGCCCCGCCGGGGATCCTGTTTGTCCATATATCCGTATGCTTATCTCAGGACGCGAGCCTACAGATTCCGGATCTGGTTCTGCAGCAGCAGCCCGATACTGTCCGCAAGGCGGTCGAGGGATCGGATCGTGGCGAAATCCCGCCCGTAGACGAGCTTGGCCGAGGGCAGATCCTCGTCGTCGCCGGTGAAGGCGCAGATGACCGCAATACCGTCCGCACGCGCGCGGCGCACCTCATAGGCCGTATCGGTCACGCCCGCTCCGCCCTCGTAAGGGGTGGGCTCCGAGCCGTCCCGGTTTTGGATGCGGCGGATGTCGTTGGGCTTCACGTCGGAGAGGATGATCAGGATCTTATGCTCGCAGCTGCCCTGGTTCATCAGGTAGTGCATGGCGCGAATGGCCAGTCCGTCCCGATTGCAGCCGTTGGAGACATATTCAAAGATGCGGCGGTTGCTCCCCCGCTGCTCGCCGTAGTCCCGGTAGATGCGAAGGATTGTGTAGCCAGTCATGGAGCAGAAAGCCGACACCCTGCAGGGAATGCCGCATAGACTCAGCGCCTCGGCAATGATATAGCCCTGATTGGAGACGATCTCCTGCCGTCGCTTCTGCGAGGTCGACGCGTCGAGCAGGATATCCACGCTCAGATCCCCCACGTTCCCCTGCTCGTCCCGGATAAAGACGTTCTCGTCCCCCAGCTCCGTTGCGCGCCAGACGCGCCCGCCGCACAGGCTGCCCGCGTTGGCCCTGACCGGAGAAGGCTGCAGATGCAGCAGCACGGAATTCTGGATCTTCTCCGTCAGCTTGCGTACGGCCGTGTAGTTCTGCGCGAGGTGTTCCTGATAGTAGCGGCGGTTCCGCTCGATCTGCGCGGCCTCCCGCTCCCTCTGCAGCGCCTCGAAGCCGTTGCGGATATGGCCGGGGATCTGCTCGCCGCGGGTGAAGTGCAGATGACAGTTTGCGTGATTGCCCGTACAGAGCCGCCGTTCGATCTCTCCGATCTGACGGCGGTCATAGAGCGGCTTGCCGTATTTCTCGGCCATAAAGCTGCGCAGCTCCTCCGCCGTGAGCTGGGTCCGGATGCTCTCCGTGTCCGCGCCGCTGTTCCCGTCCGCTTCGCTGTATAGATGCTCCGGATGGTCGGCCAGACCGATCGCGAACTTGCGGTAGCGCTTTTTGATCTTCCCGCGCGGCGTGCGCCGAAGCGAGAGCAGCGGCAGGCGGAATTCCCGCCGCTTTGCCTCGGTATTTATCTGAAACCACTGCTGGAAAAGGAGCTTGGCGCGCTCCACGATCTCGTCCGTGCTCAGCTCCGGGCCGAATTCCAGCTCATCCAGCAGCTTTCGATCGTAGGGGTTCTCTCTGTCCTCCCGGCCCAGCACCCGGCAGAAATGGGCGTAGGCCAGATGCTCGTACAGATGGAAGTCTTCGGGCGCGAGGCTTCCGTAGGCCTTCACGAAGCGTTCGGCGTAGTCCTGCCGGAGCTGCGCCAGCGCGGGCCGCTCAGGCACTTCCCGCTGAAAGACGCAGTTTTCCAGCCCCAGCCACAGCAGGCCCTCATAGCAGTCCGACTCCTCATACTGGGCAAAGGACGCGAAAACCTTCGCCAGCTTCGGGTATTCATAATGCCTGCGCAGCGCGCCGATGATGCAGTTCCAGTACAGCTCCGCGCGGCCGTCGGCGTCGTAAGCCTTGAAGTCCGGGCTGAAGCTGTAGTCCCGGGCGGCGTTCCAGATAATGTTGATCGCCCGGCGCTTCTGCAGCTCGCTTACCTCATCCATGACTCGTCAATACTCTCCCGTGTAGATGATCGAACGCATTATACCACTATTCCAAGCAATATGCCACAAGCTTTTGCATCTTTCACGGGCGAAAAAAAGCCTGCATAAAACCGGCGAAGGCGGATATATTGTTAGCAGGTGATGGAACATGAAAACCGGAAAAGCAAAAACCTATGCGTTCTGGATCGTGCTGACGGAGCTCGTCGGCGCCGCGGCGGGGCTTCTGAGCCGGAAAGGGATCGAGCTTTACAGGACGGCGGTAATCAAGCCCGCCTTTTCGCCGCCCGCCATCCTCTTCCCCGTCGTCTGGACGATCCTCTATCTGCTGATGGGCGTCGCCGCGGCGAGGATCTCTCTTCACGGCAGCGGAGACCGCCGCAGCAAAGCCCTGCGCCTCTATCTGGCGCAGCTCGGCGTCAATTTCCTCTGGCCGCTGATCTTCTTCGATCTGCAGGCCTTCGGCCCGGCCTTTCTCTGGCTGGTGCTGCTCTGGGGGCTGATCGTCTTCATGCTCCTCAGCTTCCGGGACATCGACCGCACAGCCGCCGTACTCCTGCTGCCCTACCTCCTTTGGGTCGGATTTGCGGGATACCTGAACTTCGGCGTGTGGCTGCTGAACCGATAATACCGCATGGCTTTACACAACAAGCCCTCCGGAAAACCGGAGGGCTTGCTGCTGTTTCATCTTGTTTTGTCAAAATACCGGATCAGAGCATGCGGCCGGAGGCGTCGAAGCTGTAGCGCTTGCCGTTGATGGTGATCGTGGTGTCAGCCGCCATCGCGCCGTTGCTGTCGAACCAGTACCATTTGCCGTTGTACTGGAGCCAGCCGGTCTTCATCGCGCCGCCCGCCTGCAGGTAGTACCACTTGCCGTTGTATTCCAGCCAGCCGGTCTTCATCGTACCGTCGCTGTTGAAGTAGTACCAGGTGCCGTCGAGCTTCTTCCAGCCGACCGCCATCTTGCCGCTTTCGAGGTCGAAGTAGTACCAGCGGCCGTTCAGCTTCTGCCAGCCGGTGAGCATCTTGCCGTTCTCGTCCATGTAGTAGCTGTTGCCGTAGGTCTGGACGAAGCCGGTCTGCATTCTGCCCTCCGCGTCGAAATAGTACCAGGTGCCGTCGATCTGCTTCCAGCCGGTCTTCATCGTGCCGCCGGAGAAGAACCAGTACTTCTCGCCGTCGATCTCCTGCCAGCCGCTGAGCATCACGCCGTTTTCATCCAGATAGTAGGTCGCGGTGTCGGTCTTCAGCCAGCCGGTATAGAGTTCGCCATCTTCGTCGTAATAGTTCCACTTGCCGTCGGCGTTCTTGAACCAGCCGCTGTTGTGCCGGAAGCGGGCCGTCAGCGTGAGATCCCTGCTGACAGGAGCGGAGAAGTCGAAGGCAGTCTCCGCGCCCTCGGCAAACCAGCCGAGGAATACGCAGTCCTTCTTCTCCGGCTGCGCGGGCTCGGCCGCACACTCGCCGTAGCTGACTTCCACCGCGTCGACTTCCTCACCGTCCACGATGAAGCGGACTGTGACGGTATCGGCAGAGAGGGAGGGATAGAGCACCAGGTCGCCATCCATCATCGCGGGCAGCGGCAGCTCATTGCCTTCCTCATCGTGGAGCACCCAGCCCGCGAAGTGCAGGCCGTCCTTCGTCAGAACGGAGAGGATCTCCTCGTCGCCGTAGAATTCGATCAGCTCCTCGTCATTCGTGGGCAGGTAGGAGTTCAGATCCAGGGCCTCCTCGTTGAGCAGGTAGACCTCCTGATCGTAATCGTAGTAGTAGATGTACATATCCGGCCAGACCTCAAACTCTTCACCCTCGGCGTCCATGAAGGTCAGGCAGTAGGCGCAGCGGATCTCGACCTCGTCGAGCTCGCTTTCGTCCTCAACGCCCCAGTAGCCGTAAAGCAGGTTGGAGGCGGGGAAATCGGAGATCAGAACGCCGTTCACCGAAGCCGTCGGCGCGATGTAGCTCTCCTGTTTGAACACGAGCCTGACACTCAGATCGCCCGTGCGCAGCAGATCATGCTTTTCTCCCACGAAATACGCCGGGGGATCCGCCTCGAGCTGCTTGTCGGCGCAAAGCTCGAGAACGGTGCGGATCTGTTCCTCCGTCAGCGTCATCTCCGCGCTGAAGAGCATCTGCTCCGCGTCCTCCACCGCGATGTCGCCGAAGGCGGGCTTCACGCCTGCCCGAGTGAGCGCGTCCATGGAGATCGCGGGATGATGCCAGTCATCGAAATCGGACTGACAGACGAAGCGGAAGAGCTGTCCCGGCACATTGCTGTTCTCCTCCGTGTCCGGATAGGGCAGGAAGGTCGCCGTGATGGTCATATCGGAGTTCACGAGGACACTCTGGTCGCCGGGCTCGACCCAATTCCCCCTGTTGTCACACCAGCCGAGGAAGAGACCGTCGCTGCGCTCGGTGTTGCCCTCGTAGGCAGGCAGGCCCGAGCCGGCGGGAACATAGAAGCGCGTCGAGCCGTTCTCGTCACAGTAGGTGACCTTAAAGCCGCAGTAGAGTTCAAACGCAGGCAGCTCCGCAGAAGCGGACCACTTCTCCGTCGCGTAATCGTAAGTCACATCGACCGTTGCGACTGTAAAGCCGTTCTTGGGGAACGTTTTGACGGCCTTGTGCCCCTCGGCGATATAGCCGTCGTTCACGACCGTGGCCAAAAAGCCGCCCAGTTCAACGGGATTATCCCACTGATAACCGTTGAAGCGGAAGGTAACGGTGCCCTTCCAGGTATCGCCGTCCTTGGCAAAGCTGCTGCGTATGCTGTCAGCGAGGCACATCCAGTATCTGGCGGGGATGTCCACGCTGTGGCCGTCATCGGTCACGCAGACCAGACGGCCCAGCGCGCCGTCCACGTTCTCCGCCTTGGAACGGTAGGGATCGGTGCCGGTGTGATCGAAGCGGAAGAGATCGGGGTACGCGACCCACTTGGAAACGTAGGTCACATCCGCCGTCACCACATCGCCCTCGCGGATCTCGGGATCCCAGCCGTCAAAGCCCTTCTCCGAGCGGTTGAAGGTGATGATGCTCTGCAGCGCGTCGTCCCGCAGTGCGGGCACAGGCTCGCCGTAATGGACCTGCACCGGTGTCCAGGCATCGGCCACATTTTTGTACAGGTCGCCGTCGTCGTAGGCGAAGCCGAAGCGGTCGACCAGGTCATGGGCATAAGTGACCGTGTACAGGTCGCTCACGAGCAGCGCCATACCCTTGGACAGCTCATCGCCAGTGCAGCCGCCGGCCGCGAGGTCGAGCTTCCAGCCGGACCAGGCGAAGCCCTCCTCATAGTCGCCGCTCAGGGTGTTGACGAAGACGAAGACATAGCTGTCAGCCGTGCGCGGATTGTCCTTCGCCACATAGAAGCCCTCGCCGAAGGCCGCCGCATAGGCGTCCAGATCGGTGATGCTGACGAGGGTACGATAGTGCAGGCCGTCTTCGGCCGCCATGGTCCCGACCTCATAGCTGCCGGGCAGGAAGCCGAAGCTGCGCTCGTTGGCGGCGTCGCTGCTGTCGATCGCGTTGACCGCGTTCTTGACCTCGGCGATCTCAGCCTCGGTCAGAGCGGCGGGAGGCTCCACGGCGGGAAGCGCCACTTCCTTGCTCTGTTCGGTGAAGAGCGGGTTGCTGAAGGACGCGGTATAGATGCCCTTGCCGTCCTGCCCGGGGGCGGGCTCGGAGATCACCGTAAAGCTGGTTCTCGCCGTCTCGGTGAGCTTGTGGGCACTGTCGTTTTCGCAGACCGCCGTTGCGGTGACGCTGTTGTTGTCGGCGGCCCAGACGTAGGAGGGCTCGCCCCACTTGTGGCCGATAGCCGGGATCTCGACGCTCTTCGTGTCGCTGTGAGCAGCGCCGTCCGGGCTCTGCTCCGCGCTAACGGTCGCCGTGTATACGGTCTGACCGGCAGTCTCGCAGCCAGGCTCGGTGGTCTCGCTCGTCACGACGGCGGCCACGCTCTGCCTGTGGCTCGCGTCGTTCTCGCAGACGAAGCTCGCCGTCGCGGAATTGTCCTCCGCCCAGGTGAAGCCCTCGAATTTCCACTTGTGGCCGAGGGCCGGGATCTCGACGCTCTTCGTGTCGCTGTGGGCAGCGCCGTCCGGGCTCTGCTCCGCGCTCA
>CAMJQX010000020.1 GCA_946408145.1 uncultured Clostridia bacterium | reverse complement strand
TCCGTCATCGGCCACGCCGAGGTGCGCGAGACCTACAAGGTCTCCAAGGTCGGCACCGTCTGCGGCTGCTACTGCACCGACGGCAAGATCCAGCGCGGCTGCGAGGTGCGCGTCCTGCGCGACAACATCGTCATCCACGAGGGCAGTCTCGCCTCCCTCCGCCGCTTCAAGGACGACGTCAGAGAGGTCGCCAGCGGCTACGAGTGCGGCATGCAGGTCGAGAAGTTCAACGACATCAAGGTCGGCGACATCATCGAGTGCTTCGTGATGGAAGAGATCAAGGACTGAAGCTTTCCAAACAGAACTGCCGTAGGGGCGACCTTTACGGTCGCCCGCGGCTTCTGCTGAAAGACGGGCGGCCGCAGGGGCCGCCCCCGCATCATAAAGGAGAACACCATGCCATCCAATAAACTTGCCAGAACCAACGACGATATCCAGTTCGTGCTCTCAAAGCTCATCCCGCAGGTCAAGGACCCGCGCGTGCAGCAGGGCATGATCAGCGTCACCCGCGTCGAGACCACCGGCGACCTGCGCTATGCCAAGGTGTGGCTGAGCGTGCTGGGCATGCGGGATGAAAAGGAATTCAAGCGCGGCCTCAAGTCCGCCGCCGGCTGGCTGCGGCATGAGATGGGCCAGGCCATGACTCTGCGCTACACGCCGGAGCTGGTCTTCGAGATCGACCACAGCATCGAGTACGGCGCCCACATCAACGAGGTCATCCAGTCGCTGGACATCAAGCACGACGAGGACGAAGGATCCGGGGAGTGATACCATGAATTATCGGGAATGCGCCAAGCTCCTGCGCGAGCGGGATCGGATCCTGCTCATCACGCACCGCGACCCGGACGGGGATACCGCGGGCAGTGCCGCCGCGCTCTGCAGCGCGCTGCGGAGGCTCGGCAAGGAGGCCTGGCTCTGCCAAAACCCCGGCTATACCCGTAAAATGCTCCCGTACATCGAGCGCTACCTCGCGCCGGAAGACTTTGTCCCCGGCTGCCTCGTCGCGGTCGACGTGGCGACGGAGCGCATGTTTCCCGCGCCGCTCGACGGGGAGATCCTGCTGTGTGTGGATCACCACCCCACGAACTCCCACTATGCCAAAAACGAGCTCATCCGGGACGAGAAAGCCTCCTGCGGCGAGATCGTGCTGGAGCTGATCAAAGCCCTCTGCGGCAGCGTGAGCGAGGAGGAGGCGACGCTTCTCTATATCGCCGTGACCACCGATACCGGCTGCTTCCAGTACGCCAACACCGGCGCGCCGACGCTTGCCGCCGCCTCTGAGCTCCTGCGCCTCGGCGCAAGGCAGCACGAGGTCAGCCTGGCCTTCTTCCGCAAGGTCTCGGCCGCCCGGCTGCGGCTGGAGGGGATGATCTATTCCCATATGAGCTTCCACCGGGACGGAAAGGTCGTCTTCGCGATCGTCACGCAGGAGATGATCCGTGCTTCCGGCGCGACCAAGGACGACTTCGACGATCTGGCGAGCCTCGCGGGGCGCGCCGAGAGCGGCGTTTTGAACATCACCATCCGGGAGCAGGAGGACGGCTCCAGCCGCGTCTCTGTGCGCTCCAACCCCGGCATCAGCAGCAGCGCGATCTGCGCGGCCTTCGGCGGCGGCGGACACGAGATGGCCGCCGGCTGCAACATCGCCTGCCCTCCGGAGAAGGCGAGAGACATGCTGCTGGATGTGATCGAAGAGCTGGTTCCATGAACGGCATCCTCCTGATCGACAAGCCCGCGGGCTGGACCTCGAGCGACGTGGTGGCGAAGCTGCGCGGCGTGCTGCACGAAAAGCGCATCGGGCACTCCGGCACGCTGGACCCGATGGCGACAGGCCTGCTGGTGCTCTTCGTCGGCCGCGCCACCCGCGCGGTCGAATTCGCCGAGAGCCATGACAAGCGCTATCTGGCGGGGCTCCGCCTCGGCCTTGCCACCGACACGCAGGACACCACGGGAAATCCGATCGGCGGCGAGCCGCGCCCCGTCTCCCGCGAGGAGCTGGAGGCCGTGCTGGCTCGCTTTCGCGGCGAGATCGCACAGATCCCGCCCATGTACTCGGCCATCAAGGTCAAGGGACAGAAGCTCTACGAGATCGCCCGCCGCGGCGGCGAGGTGGAGCGAAAGCCGCGCTCCGTCACGATCCGCAGTCTGGAGCTCGTGGGGGAGGAGGGCGGCGATTTCCTGCTGGACGTATGCTGCTCCAAGGGCACCTACGTGCGCACGCTCTGCCACGACGTCGGGCGGGCGCTCGGCTGCGGCGGCTGTATGAGCTCGCTCCGGCGCCTCGCGGCGGGGGACTTCCGGCTGGAGGACGCCCACACGCTTGACGAGGTGATCGCCGCGGCGGACGAAGGCCGCGCGGAAGCGCTGCTTCTGCCGGCGGACAGCCTGTTTTCGGCATATCCGAGCCTGCGCGTGAGCGCCGCGGGGGAGAAAAGGATCCGCTGCGGCAATCCGCTGCCCGCAGGAGACCCGGAGGGCGTCTACCGCCTGTACGGCGAGAACGGCGGCTTTCTGGCCATCGCGCGTGTTGAGGACGGCGAACTGAAAACGATAAAAAGCTTCTTTGAAATATAAAGGACTGTCATCCCGAGCGCAGCGAAGGATCCCGTGTGAGCCTTCGTCGTTTCACAACTCAGAATGACAGAGAGGAAAGCATATGACAGAGATCAAAAGGGTCATCGCGCTGGGCTTTTTCGACGGCGTGCACATCGGCCACGCGGCGCTGCTGAACAAGACGAAGGAGCGGGCGCGCGAGCTGGGGGCCGAGCCCTCCGTGCTGAGCTTCGACGTGCACCCGGACACGCTGGTGTTCCATAAAGAGGTGCCGCTCATCAACAGCGCGATCGGCCGCGAGGACATCATCCGCCGGGAGTTCGGCATCGACAACGTCGTCTTCCTGCATTTTTCCGAGCACACCATGCGCATCCCCTGGCGGCAGTTCATCGAGTCCATCGTGCAGGAGCTGTCCATCTGCCATATCGTGGTCGGGCACGACTTCTGCTTCGGCTACAGGGGCGAGGGCACGGTGGAACGCCTGCGGGAGTACTGCGCGGAGAACGGCCTCGGCTGCGACGTGATCCCGCCCGTCAAGATCGACGGGCAGATCGTCAGCTCCACGCATATCCGGGAGCTGATCGAGGCGGGGGACATGGAGCAGGCCCGGCGCTGGCTCGGCCATCCCCATACGCTGGCCGACACCGTGCACTCCGGGTATCATCTGGGCCGCAGGCTCGGCACGCCCACCATCAACATGTATTTCCCGGAGGGGGTGCTGGTGCCGCGGCACGGCGTCTACGCCGCGCGGGTCTTCCTCGAGGACGGCAAGAGCTATGTGGCCGTGACCAACATCGGCGTGCGCCCTACGGTCAGCGAGGAAAACCGCGTCAGCGTGGAGAGCCATCTGCTCGACTACAGCGGGAATCTCTACGGGCGGCAGGCGAGAGTGGAGTTTTACGCCTTCCTCCGGCCGGAGCGCAAGTTTGAAAACTACGAGGCGCTTTCCGTCCAGATCCGCGAGGACGCGGAAGCCGCCCGCGCGTATTTCGAAAAACAGGAGGCCTCCGACAGGGGAGCTGAGGCTTGACGCCTCAAAGGCGGCGCAGCGCCGCCTTTCTCATGGGTATCGACTCAACCGTCGGTTGAGTTTGCGAACTCAACGAACAGGTTATTGGCAAAACGGCCTGTTTTCTGCTACGCTTCGCTCAGAAAGGCAGGCGCCGCCGAACATCGACAGGAGGTACGGATCATGAACGAGATTTTGGGAAGCAACATCATGCGTCTCCGCAAGGAGAACGATCTGACCCAGGAGCAGCTGGCCAACGGCCTGGGCATCACCTATCAGGCGGTGAGCAAGTGGGAGACGGGCGTGTCGAGCCCGGACATCTCCATGCTGCCGCTGCTGGCCGACGTCTTTGAGGTCAGCATCGACGAGCTCTTCGGCCGCGGTGAGCCCGCGCCCGCGTCTGCCCCCGCGGCGGAAAAAAAGCAAAAGGAGAGCGCGCCGGCCGGAGGCGTGGAATTGCCCTGGCCGGACGATGAGGACATGCTGCACGTGGTGCTCTTCGCGGGGCACAAGCTGATCGCAGGGGAGGAGACGGACGCATATCTCGATACCCGCAGAAAGATCGAGTTTCAGTACGAGGGCCCGGCGCTCAGCATCTGGAGCGATTTCAACGTCAGCTGCGGCGACGTGCAGGGCAGCGTGAACGCCGGGGGCGACGTGAGCTGCGGCGACGTCAAGGGCGGCGTGGACGCGCAGGGCAGCGTCAACTGCGACGCCGTGGGACGCGGCGTGAACGCCGGCGGCAGCGTCAACTGCGACGCGGTCGGCGGCAGCGTGTCCGCCGGCGGCGGGGTCTCCTGTGACTACGTGGCAGGCAATGTCAGCGCCGGAGGCGGCGTGACCTGCGACGACATCGCGGGAAGCGTCTATGCCGGGGGCGAGGTGAACTGCGACTCGGTCGGCAAGGGCGTCGCCTCCGCCGGAGGCATGAACTTCGACAGCCTTGGGGAGGAGCTGGGTACGGCGTTCTCCGGCCTCGGCGAGAAGATCTCGAATGCCGTGAACAAGAGCATGAAAAAGGCCTGGCGCTTCGACCGCTCCTGGTCCTTCGGCGACCGCAAGGCGGAGATCCATCTGGATCTTGACCTGAACGACGACAAGGCTCCCGAAGAGGACAAAGAAGAATAAAGCGGAAAGAAACAGAAGCAGCAGGGATCATGCTTTCCCTGCTGCTTCGCGCGGTAAAAGCGGGCGCTTCGTGAAGCGCCCCTACGGTCAGATCGAACGATCTCTTCTTTTGCTGCGGATCATGCCGAAGGAAGGTCGCGGGAATGACGTCATGCGAAGAGGACGAGTGCGATACCCGCAAGCAGAAGGACGATCCCGAGGATGAATTCGGTCAGGCCGACTCTTCTGGCGTATTGTTCATCCTTCCGCCCGGCCTTCCGTTCCGCCTCGAAGTCGTTGATAAGCGAATACTGCTTCCGAAAGAAAATCAGGAAGCCAAACAGGAGAAAAGCCGCGCCGAGCGCGAGCAATACGATTTTCCATACAAGCATGACCATACTCCTTTTCCGGCCCGCGGCCTTCGGATGACGGCGCGGGAAGACCGGGACGCTTGACGCCGTCCGCTGTCCGGCGCGTCCGCTTATTCCGCCAGGAACGCAAAGACCTGTTCCCAGTAGGGGAAGAGGACCTCGTCGCGGCTCATGTAGATCTCGTGCCTGGCCTCCGGGACGCGCACCAGGCGGCAGCCTTTGACACGGGAGGCGAAGACGTCCTGCGCGCTGTTTTTGACGAAGGTATCCTTCCCGGCCTGGAAGAGCAGCACCGGGGTCTGCAGCTTCGCGGTGTACAGCTTCGAGCGTACGAGGCTGCAGGCGCGGATCGCCTCGCGCACCCAGTTGGTGGAGGCGGCGCAGGTCTGCAGCTTCGGGTCGGCCAGCTTCTTCTCGTAGTAATAGCGGAAGCGCGGCTCCGAGGTGGCGGCGCTGTCCTCAAAGCGCTCCTCCGGGAAGGCCTCGACCGGCGAGGTGGGCCCCTGCCCCTTCGTGGGAATCCCCTGCGCCGTCATGACCGCGTAGACCACATGCGGCGGGAGCTTGCCGAAGCTGAGGCCCAGCATGGGGGAGGAGAGCACCGCCTTGTCGAACAGCTCCGGCCAGCGCTCCATCGTCAGGGCGCCGACGCAGCCGCCCATGGAGTGGCAGAAGAGATAGACCGGCAGACCGCCCGCGGCGGGCTTGACGCGCGTCTCGGTCAGGTGCTTCAGATCCAGGATATAGTCCCGGAAGCGATCGGCGTGGACGACGTATGGGTTATCATTCCTGCGGAAGGAGCGCCCGTGCCCGCGCTGGTCGAAGCCCCAGACCTCGTAGCCTGCCTGCAGCATGTAATAGATGGACTCCGTAAATTTGGCGACGGACTCCGTAAAGCCGTGGCTGATGACGATCACGCCCTTCGGCGCGTCGGCCCGGTAGTGCTCGAAATAGATGGCCTCGCCCTCGACCCGACTGTCCAGACCGGTCTCCCGTCTGGCGGCCAGATAGGGCTCCGCCTCGGTCTGCATGAGCTGCGCGTAGTTTTCCTCCGTGATCCAATGCATCTTGACATCCTCCTGTCTCGCCGTATCGGGCGATCCTTTTTTCCAGTATACCAGAACCGACTCCCGGCGGCAACAGAAAGCTGAATAGAGTCGGCACAGGATCACATTTGCGATGGGATTGCGCCGCGGAGCGCCCTGTGATACAATCGATACAGAGAAACGGCCCGATAAGGGGAAAACGGGAGGACGGCTTATGAAAAACGTGGGAAGAAAGCTGGCGGAGGCGGCGGCCTTCGCGGTCGTGATGACGATCGTTGCCTGGTTCGACGGGAGCATCGTCCCGGACGGCGGCGCGAGGCCGCTGTGGTTTCAGGTCTGCGCGCGCCTGCTCATCTATTTCGTTATCTTTTTTGTCGTGAGCCTCCTTGTGGACGCGGTCTTCGAGCGGCTGGAGAAAAAGGAATAAAAGGATCCACAAACAAAAGCATCCCCGCTTTCCTTCGGGAAAGCGGGGATGCTTTCATGTTCTTGTCTTTGCGGATCAGCCGCCTACGACGATGATGCCGGCGTCGGCGGGCGTGGGCTCAGCCGGTGCGGGCTCGGTCTGAGCCGCGGGTGCGGCGGGTGCAGCGGCAGCGGGTGCAGCGGCAGGCGTGGGAGCACCCTTGACCGTGATCAGCGCGGAGTCGGTCTTGACGCTGCCGAAGTTGTTGCTGTACTCACAGTAGACCTTCCAGCCGTTGAGCTCGGCAGGGATGTTCTTGAGCTGCAGGTTGCCCTTGTCGCCGTTGACGATCTGCAGGCCGGTGAAGCGCTCGGCGGCCTCCTTGTAGTCCAGGTCGGTCTGCGCATCGGGGCTGACGAAGTGCCAGGCGGCCCAGACGGCGTTGCGGTGATTGGCGACGAACCATGCGGTGCCGCCGGCGTCAACGGTCTCGCCCGTGGGGCTCTTGGTCACGACGGGGAGCTTGGCGGGATCGGCGCTGCCCTTGGCGGTGACGGTGATGGTGGCCTTCTCGGTGTTGGTGCTGCCGACACGGTTGCGATACTGGCAGTAGACCTTCCAGCCGTTCAGCTCGAGCGGCATGTTCTTGAGCTCCAGCGTGCTGTACATGCCGTTGAGGATCTGCATGTTCGGGAACTGCTTGGCGGCCTCTTCATAGGTCAGGTCGGTCAGCCCGTCGGGACTGACGAAGTGCCACACGGCCCAGAGCGCATTGTCATAGCGGGCGACGAAGTAGGCGCTGCCGCCCTCCAGCACGGACTCGTCCGTGGGGCTCTTGCGGATGATAGGCAGATCGGCGGCCGCGGGCGCGGGCGTCGGCACAGGGGTGGGCTCCGGAGCAGGAGTAGCCACAGGCTCGGCGGTGGGCACGGGTGTGGGCACCGGCGTGGGAGCGGGGGTGACCACAGGCACGGGCGTGGGCGCCGGCGTGGCCTCGACCGGCTCGGCGGTAACAATGATCTCCTGAGCGGGAGTGGGGGTCACAACCGTGACAGTGGGGGCGGGGGCGGTGGTTTCGACTTCCGAGCTCTTGCGCAGCCCGCAGGCGCACAGAAGCAGGACGACGCACAGCAGGCAGACGATGAGGCCAATATATCTCTTGCTCATAATAACGTTCCTTTCTCCACGGGGGGTGGATGTTATGACAACCATATTATATAACGCCAATTGTCGTTTGACAAGAAAAGAAGTCGAAAAAATAAAAAACAAATTGGTAACAAAAAGGCGGAAATCAAGGGAAAAACCGGAAAAAACTTGCAGCTGTGCCGCCGCTGTGTTATCATTTCCCAAGAGAGGCACAAGACGGAAGGGAGGGACGGAGACGGATGAAACGGAAAGCAGTTATGTTGCTCGCTGCGCTGCTGCTCCTGTGCGGCTGCGGCGGGCGGACGGAGAGCGCCGCGGCTCTGTCACAAAGCGCCGTTCCGCCGGTTCTCGAGGCGCTGCAGAAGACATCGACGCCGCCGCCAACGGCTCCTTCCCCGAGCCCCTCCCCAAGCCCGTCACCGAGCCCATCCCCAAGCCCCACGCCCGCACCGACGCCGAAGCCTGTGCCGAGCCCGACGCCTCGGCCGCGGCCCACGCCGGAGCTGCCGGAGCTCTTTGAACTGTTCGGCGTTGAGGTCGAGCGCGGGCAGGAGAGCCTGGAATTCCGGCGCGTGAAGATCGGCGACGAGGGACTGGAGAAGCTCCGCGAGGCGCTGGAGGGCATGCCCAGGCTCAGCTATCTCAAGATCGAGGACTGCGGCGTCAGCGATGGGGCGATGGCCGCGCTGCGCGACGAGTACGAGGGCCGTGTGAAGGTGGTCTGGCGCGTGCACTTCGGTTTCTTCTCGGACCTGACGGACACCAAGATCATCCACGCGGTCGCCCCGGAGCACGGGACCTATCTCACCGACCAGATGTGCGAGGTGCTGCGCTACTGTACGGAGACCGAGTACATCGACCTCGGGCACGATCCGCTGACGAGCATCGAGTTCTGCCGCTATATGCCGAAGCTCAAGCTCGCGATCTTCTCGTATAACGACATCACGGATCTGAGCCCGCTGGAAAACTGCAGGGAACTGTACATGCTGGAGCTCTGCTGCTGTCGGAACCTGAGCGACCTGAGTCCGCTGGCCGGATGCGAAAACCTCGAGCTGCTGAACTTTGCCTACACTGCCGTGACGGATATCACGCCGCTCTTTGACCTGAAAAAACTGAAACTCCTGGACGGGGCGAGGAATGAGATCCCGCGGGAGCAGATCGACGAGATCACGGAGCGCATGCCCGACTGCCGCATGACCTTTGAGGGCGACGATATCCACGAGCTCGGCTGGCGGAAGGAGGTCCAGGGGAAATACTACGACTGGTATCTGGAGGCCCGTGAGATCTTCGGCTATCTGCGCAACGACTACAGCGGGAAGAAATAAGAGAATGACGACAAAAAAGACGGCCTTTCGGCCGTCTTTTTGCTGTATTGACAACATTTACGCGACGCTTTCGAACTGCTCGACGATCTCTTTGTCGGGCTCCTTTGTGGCGAGGCTCACGATCACGATGGCGATGCTCGCCAGCAGAAAGGCGGGGAGCAGCTCGTAGATGTTCCACGCGCCGCCGAGGGGCCGCACCAGATACTTCCACAGGAAGATCGACACGCCGCCTGTCAGCATCCCGGCGACGGCGCCCTGCTTGCTGCAGCGCTTCCAGAACAGGGAGAAGAGCATGAGCGGGCCGAAGGAGGCGCCGAAGCCTGCCCAGGCAAAGGAGACGATGCCGAAGACCGAGCTGTTGGGATCACGCGCGAAGAAGACTGCGATCACGGCGATGGAGAGCACGGCGATGCGCGCGATCGTCATCTCCTGCTTGCTGCTGAGATCCAGACGGAAGACGCCCTTGAGGATGTTGTGCGACACGCCGGAGGCCGCGGCCAGCAGCTGCGCGTCGGCGGTGGACATCGTGGAGGAGAGGATGCCGGCCAGCACGATGCCTGCCAACAGGGCGGGGAGCACCCCGTAGCTGCTCATGAGCGCGGAGATGCGCACCAGGATCGCCTCGGCGGCGGAGCTGCTCTCAAAGGGGGCGATGATGCCCTTGCTGCTCATGGCGAAGCCGATCAGACCGATGACGATGGCCGCGCTCATCGAGATCACGACCCAGATGGAACCGATCCGGCGGGAGATCTTCAGCTTTTCGCCGTCGCGGATCGCCATGAAGTGGTTGAGGATGTGGGGCATGCCGAAGTAACCGAGACCCCAGGCCATTGTGGACACGATGGTAATGAAGCCGTATTTGCCCGGCGCGGCGGAGAGAATGGTGGTGTTCGCCGTCAGGCTCAGATAGCCGGGGACCGTCTTCGCGTTTTCCACGACCGCGCCCCAGCCGCCGACGGAGCGGATGCCGAAGATGAAGATGACCGCCAGCGCCAGGGTCATCACGATAGACTGGATCAGGCTCGTGATCGACGCGGCCAGGAAGCCGCCCAGCGTGCAGTAGCCGACGATGACGGCCGCGGAAATCAGCATCGCGGTCATGTAGCTCATGTCGAAGAGGTTTGTGAAGAGCTTGCCGCAGGCCGCGAAGCCCGAGGCCGTATAGGGCACGAAGAAGACGATGATGATCAGCGCGGCGATCCCCTCGATCAGCCCGCTCCTGTCGCCGAAGCGGTGCGAGAAGAAGTCGGGGATCGTGATGGCGCCGAGCTTCGCCGAGTAGCTGCGGAGGCGCTTGGCAACGATCAGCCAGTTCAGATAGGTGCCGAGCGCGAGGCCGATGACCGTCCAGGTCGCGTCGGCCAGGCCGCAGAAGTAGGCCAGACCGGGCACGCCCATCAGCAGCCAGCTGCTCATGTCCGAGGCCTCGGTGCTCATCGCGACGACGACGGGCCCGAGCTTCCGCCCGCCGAGGTAGAAATCGCTGGCGGTTTTGTTGCGGCGGGAGTAGGCGGCGCCGATGGCCAGCATGCCCACCAGGTAGACAATGATCGCGACCAGGATGAAGATATTAGCAGTACTCATAAATCAACGCCCTCTTTTTTGTGGAAGATGCTTAAAGTATAGCGGATTTTTCCTGTCGGACAAGCGGAAATCACGCAAATCGGACTTGAAATCGCCGGTTTTTTGCGTATAATAGAAACAGCTTTAATTATATTCATGTTTACATGAAAGCTATTCATAATACGGGGGCGAGAGGATGTCGATCCGTTTTTCCAAATACGAGGCGCTCGCAGCGGTGGTGGAGCACGGGAGCCTGACGCGCGCGGCCGAGACGCTGCGCTGCACACAGTCGAACCTGAGCCACAGCCTCGACAGTCTCGAAAAGGAGCTGGGCTTCCCGCTGGTAAAGCGCGGGCGAGGCGGCGTGAAGCTGACCGCGGAGGGGGAGCGGCTGATGCCCAGCGTCCGCGCGCTGCTCGCGAGCGCCGAGCAGCTCAGCCAGACCGCGTCCTCCATCCGCGGGCTGGACTGCGGCACCGTGCGCATCGGGGCCTTCACTTCGGTCGCCGTGCATTGGCTGCCGGCGGTCCTGAAGGAGTTTCAAACCGACTACCCGAACGTGGACTTCAAGCTCCTCAACGGCGACTATCACGACGTGGAGCAATGGCTGTCCGACGGCAGCGTGGACATCGGCTTCGTCAACGTCCCCTGCGCGCTCGACTGCGAGTGCATCACGCTCATGGAGGACAGGCTGCTGGCGATCCTGCCGCTCGGCAGCCGCTTTGCCAGCTACCCGAAGTTCCCGCTTGTCGAGTGCGAGACCGAGCCCTTCATCAGCCTGCTCGAGAGCTCCGACCACGACGCACGCCGGGCGCTGGAGGCGGCGGGCGTGCAGCCGAACGTCCGCTTCTATACGAAGGACGACTACGCGATCATCGCCATGGTGGAGCAGGGTCTCGGCATCAGCATCATGCCGGAGCTGCTGCTCAAGGGGAGAAACGACAAGCTGCAGATCCTGCCGCTGATCCCGGAGGCGAAGCGCACCATCGGCATGGCCATCGCGGCATCCGAAAAGGCCGGCCCCGCGACCCGCCGCTTCGCCGACTACGTGGTGCGCTATGTGAAGGCGAACGCGGGCTGAAGGGGGGAAATCTTTTCATATTGTGAACAGATAAACAGCTCCGGAGGTTTGACATTAGCCCGAATATGGGATAAAATAAATAAGCTTCACTATAAAATTATATGAGGTGCAAAGATGTACAAAGTAGTAACCAAGCGTTTTCTGAACGACGCCAAGACGATCTGCCTGTTTGAGATCGAGGCGCCGCTCATCGCGCGCCATGCCCAGGCCGGCCAGTTCGTGGTCTTCCGCCTGGACGAGCAGGGCGAGCGCGTCCCCGTCTCCGTGGCCGGCTATGACCGCGAGAAGGGGACCGTGACCGTCATGGTGCAGGCCGCCGGCAAGACGACCAAAATGCTGCACACCGTGGAACAGGGGGACGTGATCTCCGATATCGTCGGCCCTCTGGGCAAGGCCACCGAGATGGACGGCCTGAAAAAGGTCTGCGTGGTCGGCGGCGGCGTCGGCTGCGCGATCGCCTACCCCATCGCCAAGGAGATGCATGAAAAGGGCATCGACGTGACCTTTATCGCGGGCTTCCGCTCGGCGGACATCGTGATCCTCAAGGAGGAGCTCAAGGCCGCCTCCGACAAGCTCATCATCGCGACCGACGACGGCTCCTACGGCGTGAAGGGCTTCACCACCGTGTTCCTGAAGGAAGAGATCGAGGCCAACATCAAGGAGGGCAAGCCCCAGTTCGACCGCGTCATCGCCATCGGGCCGGACATCATGATGAAGTTCCTGGCCGACGTGACCCGTCCCTACGGCATCAGCACCATCATCTCCCTCGACCCCATCATGGTCGACGGTACCGGCATGTGCGGCTGCTGCCGCGTGATCGTCGACGGCGAGACCAAGTTCGCCTGCGTCGACGGGCCGGACTTCGACGCCCACAAGGTGGACTTCGACTCCCTCATCAAGCGCGCCGCCTTCTATAAGGACGAGCAGGACGAGGCGGCCCAGCACATCTGCCGCATCACGGGAGGTAAGAGAAATGGCTAATCTGAAAGTCAACATGAGCATGACCAAGGCCGAGATGCCCGAGCAGGACCCGATCGTCCGCGCCGGCAATTTCGACGAGGTGGCCCTGGGCTACGACGCGGAGACCGCCAAGAAGGAGGCGGCCCGCTGCCTGGACTGCAAGAATTCCCCCTGCCGCACCGGCTGCCCCGTGGCCGTGAAGATCCCCCGCTTCCTCGAAAAGGTCCGCGAGGGCGACTTTGACGCCGCCTACGAGATCATCACCTCCACCAACTCCCTGCCCGCCGTCTGCGGCCGCGTCTGCCCGCAGGAGAAGCAGTGCGAGTCCAAGTGCGTGCGCGGCATCAAGGGCGAGAGCGTCGGCATCGGCCGTCTGGAGCGCTTTGTGGCCGACTACCACATGGCGAAGCAGGACAAGCCCGATCCCGCCGCCCCCGAATCCAACGGGCACCGCATCGCCGTCATCGGCTCCGGCCCCGCCGGCCTGACCTGCGCGGGCGACCTGCGCAAGCTCGGCTACGACGTGACCATTTTCGAGGCCTTCCACAAGAGCGGCGGCGTGCTGGTCTACGGCATCCCGCAGTTCCGTCTGCCGAAGGAGATCGTGGCCGCCGAGATCGCGAACCTCCAGAAGATGGGCGTCAAGATCGTCAACAACGCCATCATCGGCAAGTCCATCACCGTGGACGAGCTGTTTGCCGACGGCTTCGAGGCCGTGTTCATCGGCTCCGGCG
>CAMJQX010000019.1 GCA_946408145.1 uncultured Clostridia bacterium | reverse complement strand
AACGCAGACATCGGTCACTGGTTCGCAATGACAGGAACATACTTTGCCTACAGTCCGGGACGGGCCTGCCGGCAGCTGTTTGCGTTGACGCGTACAAGGGAATGAAAATTAAGCATGTTCTTGAGCAATCAGAATGATTGCATCACGAATCCTGCTATGCTAAAATATGGATATACAGGGCTGCTGCCCTGAATCGGAAAAAACGGAAAAAGGAGGTATCGTTTATGGCACACAGACCGAACATCCTGAAGCTGGCAACGAAAATCAGCCTGGAGAGTCTGACATACACCGGCATCACGTATAACGATCCGGAATACATGATCCTCGAGCCCATCGTTGACGACGACATGTGTCAGATCATGATGCACATGCGTCTGGAGGCCAACCGCACGGCGGAGGAGATCGCGAGGCGCGCGAAGAAGGATCTCGATTTTACGCGGGAACAGCTCAACAAACTGAAGACCGCCGGCGTCATCCGCAGCCGCACGGTCGAGGGCAGGCTCTGCTGGTATTACCCCATCTGGGTGCCCGGCATCATGGAGGGCATTCTGTCAAACCGGGAGCAGTGCGACCGCTATCCCGTGCTCGGCGAATGCTTTGAGCGCTACACCCGCGAGCGCGTGTCGATGCTTGCGCCCTTTATGGATGTGGGCATGAACCTGATGCGTGTCATCCCGGTGCAGAGCGCGATCGAAAACAACACGCGCAAAGCGAGCTACGACGAGGTGCACAAGCTCATCGAGGACGCCTGGGCCGTCTCGGTCGGCCCCTGCTCCTGCCGCCGCGCCCGGCGGCTCATGGGGGAGGGCTGCGGCCATCTCGAAGAGGACATGTGCATGTACCTCAACGACAACGCGAAAAACTACTCAGAGACCGGCGCGCACCGCCTCATCTCCAAGGAGGAGGCCTATGAGATCCTCAAACGCGCCGAGGACAACGGCCTCGTGCACGAGCTGAACGTCACGCCCGGCTATGACGACACGACTGCCATCTGCAACTGCTGCGGCTGTTCCTGCTTCGCGCTGCGCATCGCGGAGTACTTCCGCACGCCCGACGCGATCCGCACCAACTACATCGCCCGCGTCGACAAGGACAAATGCGTCGCCTGCGGCCAGTGCGTGGAAAACTGCCAGCTCAATGCGGTCAAACTCGGGCAGAAGCTCTGCAGCCGTCCCGCCAATGAGGAGCGGCCGACGGAGACCGCGCGCAACACGCTCTGGAGCGGGAAGCGCTATAACCCGGACTTCCGTACCAATCGCAGCGACGTCATGCCCGAGGGCACGGCACCCTGCAAGGCGGCCTGCCCCGCCCACGTGCCGGTGCAGGGCTATATCAAGCTGGCCTCGGAAGGCCGCTACGCGGAAGCGCTGGAGCTCATCAAGAAGGAGATCCCGTTCCCGGCCGTCTGCGGCAGGATCTGCAACAAGAAGTGCGAGGAGGCCTGCACCCGCGGCGAGATGGACGCGCCCGTCGCCATCGACGAGATCAAAAAGTTCATCGCCGAGAGAGAGCTCTCCGCCGAGACCCGCTATGTGCCGAAATTGCTCAACCAGCTCGGCAAGCCCTATCCGGAGAAGATCGCCGTCATCGGAGCTGGCCCAGCCGGCCTGAGCTGCGCTTACTACCTCGCCGTCAAGGGATACCCCGTCACCGTGTTTGAAAAGGAAAAAGTCCTCGGCGGCATGCTGACGCTGGGCATTCCGTCCTTCCGCCTGGAAAAGGAGGTCATCAACGCGGAGATCGACGTCCTGCGCGAGCTCGGCGTCAGCTTCCGCACGGGCGTGGAAGTCGGGAAGGATCTCACGCTTGATCAGCTGCGGAGCGAGGGCTATCAGGCCTTCTATCTCGCCATCGGCGCTTCCGCCGGCGCGAAGCTCGGCATCCCCGGGGAGGAACTGCCCGGCGTGAGCAGCGGCGTCGATTTCCTGCGCAGAGTCAACCAGGGCGAGAAGCCGGAGCTCGGCGGCGAAGTCGCCGTGATCGGCGGCGGCAACGTGGCCATGGACGTGGCGCGCGCCGCGCTGCGCCTCGGTGCCCATGTGACGGTGTATTACCGACGCAGCGAGGCGGAGATGCCCGCCGACAGGGATGAGGTTGCGGAGGCGAAGGATGAGGGCGTCGAATTCCGTTTTCTGGCCGCGCCCGCGGAGATCATGGGCGAGGAGCATGTCACAGCCCTGAAGCTGGAGAAGATGGCGCTCGGGGAGCCCGACGCAAAGGGCCGCCGCGGTGTCAAGGGGAGCGGAGAATACGAGACTGTTCCCGTAACGGCCGTGCTCACTTCCACCGGGCAGAAGGTCGAGATGGGCGGCATCGGCGTCGAACTCGGGGCAAAAGGCACGGTGGAGGTCGATCCTGTCAGCTTTCAGACGAGAACGCCGGATGTGTTCGCCGGCGGCGACGCGGTCACCGGACCGCAGTTCGTCATCGACGCGATCGCGGCCGGCAAGGAAGCCGCCGTCTCCATCCACCGCTTTGTCCACCCGGGACAGACGCAGACTCTCGGCCGTGACCGCAGGGACTACCGGCCCTTCGACAAGGCGACGGCGCAGATCAGCGCAAAGGGCTTCGACAGCGCTCCGCGGCAGCGCCCGTCCGGCGCGTCCGGCGCGGAGGCGAAAACGAGCTTCAACGATCTGCGCGGGACCTTCACCGAGGAACAGCTCAAGACAGAATGCGCCCGCTGCCTCGGCTGCGGGACCGCGGTGGTGGATTCCTTCATGTGCGTCGGCTGCGGCATCTGCACGACCAAATGCAAGTTCGACGCGATCCATCTGGAGAAGGTCTACGACGCGGACAATCAGGAGTACTTCCATACGCTCGGCCGCGTGGCGAAGAACGTTCCGAAGATCGGCCTCAATGTGGTGAAAAAGCATATCGGAAAATACGGAGGCTGAGATGCATGAGATCGGTATCGTCCGGCAGCTCGTCAGGACGGTCTCGGACTTTGCGGCGGAAAACCACGTCTCCGATATCCGGGAGGTCGTCGTGGACTGCGGAGAGCTCTCGCTGATCATCCCCGAATACCTGGAGGAGCTGTATCCGGTCGCGGCGAAAGACAGCATCCTCGCAAACGCGAAGCTGACGATCTGCATGGTCCCCGGCCTCGCCGAATGCGAGAACTGTGACGAAATATTCAACGTGATCGAGAACAAAGGCTTCTGCCCCAACTGCGGCAGCTTTGAAAAGACCGTTCTCAGCGGGAAGGACTTCAGCATACGGGAAATCGTTGTACCGATGGATAAATAAAGGAGGAGGTCACATGCAGAAATACGATGTCATTGTTGTCGGCGCGGGCAACGGCGGACTTTCGGCCGCGGCGTACCTGGCGACGGCAGGGAAAAAAGTGCTTGTGCTGGAAAAGCACAATCTGCCCGGCGGCTGCGCCACGAGCTTCCGCCGCGGCGCCTATGAGTTCGAGGCAACCTTGCACGAGCTCTGCCAGATGGGCGACGGCAAGGCAGGCCGTCCGAAGGGCGCGGTGAGAAAACTTCTCGAGGACGATTACAAGCTGGACGTGGACTGGTGCCCGGTCAACGAATCCTTCGCGTCCATCGCCACGGATCCAAACGGCTTTCGCGTGTACATGCCCGCCGGCGTCGAGGCCTTCATCGACGAGATGGAGCGGCAGGTTCCGGGCAGCAGGGCGTCCATGACGACGGTCATGGAGCTGGCGAGGATGATCGGCGACGGCGTGGACTGGCTGGCCGCCCACGACAACGAGCCCTCACCGCCCGCCAAGGTCGAGATGCTGCTTAAGTATTACGACCTGATGCGCACCGTGCCGGTTACGACCGAGGAAATGCTTGACCGCATCGGCGTGCCGGAGAAGGCCAAGCGGATCTATGAGTCCTACTGGACCTACGTCTCCGCCGATTCCACGAAGATGAGCTTCGCCGTCTACGCCTTCATGACCTATGTGTACCTCACGCAGCTTCCCTGGGTCGCGAAGGGCCGCAGCCATGAGATCTCAATGGCATTTGACAGCCGGATCCGGGAGCTCGGCGGCGACCTCTGGTACAATACCGAGGTCAAAAAGATCGACATCCGTGACAAAAAGGTGCACGGCGTCGAGCTCGCCGACGGGACCTATATCCCGTGTGAATGGGTCATCTCCAATCTCATGCCCCACGTGGTCTTTGACCGCATGGTCGAGCACAGCGAGATCCCCGAACGCAATCTCAAGCTGATGAACGCCCAGAAGATCGCGCAGGCGGCCTTCATCGTCTGCCTCGGTCTGGACGCCTCCGCCGAGGAGCTGGGGCTCAAGGGCTATGACACCTTCCTGCGCAGCAACCCGGACAACCACCAGCAGTACCTCGCCTGCGACAGCATCGAGACGCACAAGGACTTCTCCTGCACCGTGCTCACCAACGCGATCCCCGACGCTGCCGGCAAGGGCCGCGCCTTTATCCAGTTTTCCAAGTTCTACACCGGCGATCCCTTCGCCGACGTGAGCGAGGAGGAGTATTTCAAGGTCAAGGACCGCATCGCCCGCGAGTGCGTGGAGCGTTACGAGGCGGTCACGGGCTGCAGGCTGCAGGGGCACATTGAGGAGATCGTAGTGGCCTCCCCGGCGACCTGGGCGCGCTATCTCGGAACGCCGCGCGGCGACGTCTACGGCTATGAGCCTGCGACCTGGGACGGCATGTTCCCGCGCGTGCAGACCGGCCACAAGGACGACTACACCGTGGAAGGCCTCCGTTTCGTCGGCGGCCACGGCACCCAGATGGACGGCTACTCCCAGGCCTATCTGTCCGGCGCGGAGCAGGCGCGCTACATGCTCCTGGACATGAAGAAGGAGGGCAAATAAGATGGCGAAATACTTCTATGACAAGAAGGCGCTCAAGGGCCTGACGCCGCTGCCCTTCCTGGGCGAGGTCAAGACCCGCAACGCCATGATCGAGGCTGCGCCGACGACTCTGCCGAAATCCATCTACAATGCGAACATCCTCGCCAGGCGCCTGCATCCCGAGGTGCAGCACTGCCGGATCGCCAAAGTCGTCGACCACGGTGACGCCAAGAGCTTCACCCTTATCCCGGACGCGGAAAAGGGGACGACGGAAATGGCCTATTTCCGTGCCAGCCAGTATGTCTCGGTCGCGCTGAACATCGACGGCGCGCTGGTCCATAAGCCCTATACGATCCGCTCCGGCCCGAAGGATGCCCTCGGCACGGAGAACACGAGCTATACGCTGACAGTCAAGCGCACCGTTCCCGCCTATGCCTCCGCCTTCATCCTGGACAACTGGAAGGAGGGAGATGCCGTCGACATCTCCGGTCCGCTCGGCGACTTCTACTATCAGGATCTGCGCGACGCAAAGCATGTGATCGCCATCGCCGGCGGCTCCGGCATCACGCCTTTCTACTCCATGGCGCAGGCCATCGTGGATGGGATCGAGGACTTCGACATGACCATCCTCTACGGCTCCCGCAGGGCCGACGGCATCCTCCTGAAGCAGGAGATCGAGACCCTTGCCGCGCAGAGCAGCGGCCGGGTACGGGTGGTCCACGTCCTCTCCGACGAGGAAAAGCCCGGCTATGAGCACGGCTTCATCACCGCGGAGCTGATCCAGAAATATGCCCCCGTGGGCCCCTATTCCGTATTCATGTGCGGCCCCAAAGCCATGTACGTCTTCGGCGAAGAGCAGTGCAGGCGCCTTGGCCTGCCCAAGCGCCGCTACCGTATGGAGATGTCGGGCGACTATATGGGAGCCGTCAACAATCCGGATTATCCCAAGGAGCAGATCGGGAAGGCTTATTCTCTCACCGTCGATATCCGCGGCGAAAAGACTGTGATCCCCTGCAAAGCGGAGGAGAGTCTGCTCTGGGCGATGGAACGCGCCGGGATCAAGGCGCCCGCGCACTGCAGAAGCGGCGAGTGCGGCTGGTGCCATTCGAGGCTGGTAAAAGGAGAGGTATACATTCCCGCCGAAGCGGACGGCCGGCGCCTGGGCGATATCAAATTCAACTGGATCCACCCCTGCGTCAGCTTCCCGCTCAGCGATATCGAGCTGTGTGTCTTTCCTACGACGGACTGATTCCGGCACAGATACGCGATCACTGATTGGACTTCTGAATAAGCAGATAACAGCAAACGCGCCCGGAGCGATCCTGGCGCGTTTGCTGCCTGGAGCCGAACATGCCGTTTGGCTGTGAAATCAATCGGACCCTCGAAAGCTTTCGCCATCCGATGATCGCTGAAACGCTTCCGTTTCTCTTTTTCTCCGCTCAGTACAAAAAACTTCCTCAAGCATGCGGGAGGCCGATTGACTGCAAATAACTCCTGCTGTATTATATTGTTTATAAAATAGTGAGAAGTCACTTTTCAAGGAGACTGTTATCATGATGAAACGCTTTCTTGCAATGCTGCTGTGCCTTCTGATCTGCCTGTCGCTGTTTCCCGCAGCGGCTTTGGCCGACGGAGAAGCTGCGGACAGCTCTGCTGAGGAGACGGTCGGCGTCTCTCAGCCTGAAGACGCTGCAGAGGCTCCCACGGAGGAGACGGAGGATGCGGTGGAGGTTTCCGTATCGGATAATGACCCCGGCACCCCGGAGGAGGAAACTCCCCCTGTGCTTCCGAGCGAGAGCGAAGAGGCGCAGGAGCCGTCCGAGCCGGCAGTCGGTGATGCCGGCACTGTCCCCGGCGCAGAGATGCCCGATACGGAGGACCATGCCCTCGGCGTCCCGCAGGAGGAATTCGAGGATCCCTTTGTCCCCGCAGAAGAAGAAAATGCCGATGAGCTCCTGTCCTACACGCCCGGCGGCAGCAGCGAAGGTCTTCTGGACGGCTATGCCCGCATGATGCTGGATTCGCTGCTCCCCCGGGGCGATGGGCTTCTCAACGTCAAGAATGTCGGAGCCACACTGGAGGGAGCAACGAAAGAAGCCTACGACAAGCTGCGCCCGATGATCGCGCAGGTCGCGGCGGGTGAGCGGACTTCTACGGTCTTTAGCTATACGCGCACCGTCTCCGGCAGTATCAGCTTCGGCTCGCTCATTGATGCCCTGCTCGCGGACTGCCCCTTTGAACTGTACTGGTATGACAAGACAAGCTCGTCCTGGATCTCTCCGGGCACGGTCGTCGAGATCAGTTTCCCTGTCGCTGCGGAGTATGCGGCGGGCACCTACGAGGTCGATCCGGAAAAGGGCGCGGCGGTGAGCCACGCCGTCAGCAAGGCGGCGTCGATCGTCAGCGAATACAGCGGCTGCTCGGACTACGAAAAGCTCGAGGGCTACAAAAACACGATCTGCGACCTGGTCGATTACAATTATGACGCGTTGTATAACGATGTCGATTACGGTAACCCCTGGCAGCTGATCTGGATCTTTGACGAGGATCCCGAGACCAAAGTGGTCTGCGAGGGCTATTCGAAGGGCTTCCAGTATCTCTGCGATCTGACCAGCTTTTCCGGCAATGTCACCGCCTATTCCGTCACAGGCGGTATCCCCGGCGCCCACATGTGGAACATCGTCACCATGGACAACGGCAAGAATTATCTGGTGGACGTGACCAACTGCGACAGCGGTACCGCAGGCTATCCGGACTATCTGTTCATGAGGGGCTTTCATTCCGGCACCTGGTCCATGGGCTATGTTTTCCAAACCAGAAGCTCCACGATCATGTACACCTACAGCAGCGACACGACCGCGCTCTACGACAAGGCCTCCCTGATCCTCTCGGCCCATGACTATCTGGACGATCCGAACGGCGATCTGGAAGAGCCTCCTGAGGAAATGGAGCCGATCGAGATCTCTGACTGGTCTCTGCAGACGCTCGACGGCGGAACGGTAACGAGCAGCAGCTATGCCGACCGCATCCAACTGCTGGTCTTTTATCGGGCTACCCTCTCAAACGAGAGCGCCATGTGCTGGAACTCCGGAAACACGGTAGAGAGTCTGGCGCAGTGCGCATGGATCAGCGACCCGACGATCAAGGTTATTGCCGCCGACGTGGACGGAAACGACAAGGCGGCGGTGGAGGCCTTCAAGGCGCTGTACGCCCCGGACTGCAGCGATATCGTCTTCGCGCTGGACGGCGGGGACCTCATGTGGAGCATTGCCAGACAAATGGGCAATTCCGGTTCCGTGACGCTCGCGGTATGCGCGCTTCTGGTCGACGGAAAGCTTGTGGATTTCTGGACCGGGAACTACAACGCGGAAAACTGCCTTGTGCATATCGCAAACCATCAGGGCGGCGATGAGGAACTGATCGACAGCGGCGTCTGCGGGCAGGCGCTGACATGGAAGCTCAATCAGGAGTATACATTGACCATTTCCGGGTACGGCCCGATGAACTACTATCGCAATGCTTCCGACTTCCCCTGGCACAAATACCGCGGCAGCATCCGAAAAGTCGTGGTCGGCTCCGGTGTGACCGACATATACGACTACGCCTTTTCGGACTGCAGCGCGCTGACCGAAGCGAGCATTGCCGACAGTGTTCTGAATCTGGGTCAGGCCTTCTCTTACTGCGGCAGCCTCAGTAAAGTGACGCTTTCGAAGAGCCTGACCTCGATCGACCCTATGTGCTTCTACGACTGCAGCTCGCTGCCCGGCATCGTGATCCCGGAGGGTGTGACCAGCATCGGCTGGGCAGCCTTCAACGGCTGCAGCGCCCTGTCCGACATCTCCCTGCCCGAGAGCTTGACTACGATCAGCGACGGCGCGTTCTATGACTGCACCAGTCTGACGGTCTTCCGCCTCCCGCTGGCCGTCACAGAGATTTCGGCCTTCGCATTTAAGGGCTGCACGGGCCTGACGGATGTGTACTACGGCGGTACGCTTGATCAGAGAGAGGCGCTGCTCGACCACGGCTGGGAGACGCAGGACAATTATCTCTTCTTCAACGCGACATGGCACTATCAGTCGGGCGACGGGGAGAGCCATACGCCGGGCGAGCCCGTTCACGAAAATGAGACGGCGCCGACCTGCACCGACGATGGCTGGTATGACGAGGTCGTATACTGCTCCGACTGCGGCAGGGAAATGAGCCGTAACCGGCGGACGATCCCCGCACTCGGCCACGACTATGAATGTGTCGATCTCGTTTGGGACGGCTACAGCTCGGCAACCTGGTACTTCGTTTGCAGCCGTGACGAGAGTCATACGCTGACTCTCCCCTCGGAGATCACCACCGAGCGTACCGAGCCGAGCTGTGATGAGGACGGCAGTGTGATCTACACGGCGTCGGTCACGGTCGACGGATGGATCTGGCGCAGCCGCAGGACAGAAACACTGCCCGCGCTCGGCCATGATTATGAGCTTACCGGCTGGAGCTGGGACGGCTGCAGCGCAGCGACCGCGAGCTTCGTCTGCGGCCGTGACGCCGGCCATACAAAGACTGTGACGGTGACGCCACGGATCACGCGCACGCCCGCGACCTGCGAGCGGGACGGCAGTGTCGTCTACACCGCCAGCGTCACCGTTTCCGGTGAGACCTATACGGACAGCAAGTCCGAGACGCTGCCCGCGCTCGGCCATGCATACAGCCTGAGCGGCTGGAACTGGACCGGCTATACCGCGGCTTCGGCCGTCTTCACCTGCGCGAACGATTCGACCCACAGACAGACCGTTGCGGCGACGATTACAAGCGAACGCACCGAGCCCACGGTACAGGCTGATGGTAAAGTCGTTTACACCGCAGCCGCCGTCTATGAAGGCAGGACCTATACGAATACGAAGACCGAGATCCTCCGCATAGACCGCAGCCCCGGCTGGCGGCAGTTCAACGGCAGCTGGTATTACTTCGGCGACGACGGGAAACCCAGGACCGGCTGGGTCAAATCCGGCAGCAGCTGGTTTTACATGGGCACCGACGGCGTCATGCAGACCGGGCTGATCAAGGTCTCCGGCAAGCTCTACTATATGAGCAGCTCCGGCGCCATGCAGACCGGCTGGAAGCAGATCGACGGCAGGTGGTATTACTTCCAGAGCGGCGGCGCCGCGGCCACGGGCTGGCTAAAGTCCGGCAGCAGTTGGTATTATTTCGACACCGACTGCGTCATGGTGACCGGCTGGCAGGAGATCGGCGGGAAGAAGTACTACTTCAACGCATCCGGCGCGATGAAGACGGGCTGGCTGAGCGAGGATGGGAACTGGTACTACTTCCAGAGCAGCGGTGCCATGGCGACCGGCTGGGTGAAGGTCGGGACCACCTGGTATTACTTCGACTCTGACGGCGTCATGGTGACCGGCTGGCAGGAGATCGGCGGAAAGAAATACTACTTTGCTTCCTCCGGCGCGATGAAGACCGGCTGGCTCAAGCTCGACAACAAGTGGTATTATTTTGAGAGCGGCGGCGCCATGAAGACGGGCTGGCTGAAGCTTGACGGCAAGTGGTATTACCTGGACGCCGACGGCGTCATGCTCGCCGACACGAGCCGCAAGATCGGCAGCAAGGTGTACAACTTCAATTCCTCCGGTGTCTGCACCAATCCGTAGTCTTCCAGAAAACAAAGAAACGAATAGACCTTCCGCCGTTCCGATGAGACGCAGCCCTCTCGGAGCGGCGGTTTTCTGTTTATACACCATCCGGGGGAGAACCGATGGAACAGATATCGGCTTTTTACCTTTCAGAGCGCACTCAACCGATAGACAAAGGGAATACATAATGTTATAATCACAAATGATAAATCGTTTTCGACTCGTTTTCTGTTATTAGTAAATGCTCATGAAACGTATGAAACGCAGACCATTGTTATTCTGCCTTCTTGTTCTTGCCCTTGCGGCGGCAGCCGTGCTGCTCTCGCTTGCGCTCTCTTCGTACGGCCTTATGGTCAGCCGGTATGCGCTTTCGATTCCCACGCTGCGTGAGCCGATGCGCATCGTGCATCTCAGCGATCTGCACAACAGCGTCTTCGGGCCCCACAACTCGAGACTGGTCAGGAAAGTCACGGCTCAGGAGCCGGATCTGATCCTGATCACCGGCGATCTGCTCAATGCCAACGAGGAGCGGACGGATATTGCCCTGGAGCTGATCGGGCAGCTTGCACCCATCGCTCCGGTCTATGTATCCCTTGGCAATCACGAGATCGCGCATGAGAAACGATACGGAACGGATCTGAAAGAGCTGTACGCAAACGCAGGCGCCGTCGTACTGGAGTATGACTGGGCCGATATCGAAGTGAACGGACAGAACCTACGGCTCGGCGGACTTTATGGCTACTGCCTTCCCGCCGAACTCCTGAAAACCAAGGAGGCCCGGCCGGAGGAATGCGCGTTCCTCGAGGAGTTTCAGGATACGGATGCCTATACGATCCTGCTGTGTCATATGCCCTACAGCTGGATCAAAAAGGGGAGCCTTGACAGCTGGGATGCAGACTGCGTATTGTGCGGCCACATCCATGGCGGGCAGGTGCGTATTCCGTGGGTCGGCGGCCTCTGGGCGCCGGATCAGGGCTGGCTTCCCGGCCTGGTCTGCGGGCTTTACTGGTCAGATGACGGCAGCCGGGTTATGGCGCTTACCCGCGGGCTCGGCAATACGGACAGGTACCCGCGCTTCAACAATATTCCGGAGATCCTGGTGCTGGATCTGCACCCGGCTTGAACTCGTGTGCTGATATATGCTTTTCAAGAGTATTCCGGGCATAATGGAGGATGTGTATGAAAGGGATAATTCTCGCAGGCGGCAGCGGGACCAGGCTGTACCCGCTGACCCTGGTCACATCAAAGCAGCTGCTTCCCGTATACAACAAGCCGATGATCTATTACCCCTTGTCAACGCTGATGCTGGCAAGGATCAAGGACATATTGATCATCAGCACGCCCGAAGATACGCCGCGCATCCGGCAGCTGCTCGGGGACGGAGCCGCGTTCGGCATCTCCCTGTCCTATGCCGTGCAGGAAAAACCGGAAGGGCTCGCACAGGCTTTCACGATCGGGAAGGACTTCATCGGGGACGATTGCTGCGCCATGATCCTCGGGGACAACATTTTCTACGGGAACGGCCTTGCTCACAAGTTGTTCAAGGCAAAGGACATGGCGGAAAGCGGCGACGCCTGCGTATTCGGATACTATGTAGAGGACCCGGAACGCTACGGGATCATGGAGTTCACGCGCCGCGACAAGGAAACGGATAACGGCGCCGTAACGATCCTGAGCGTTGAAGAAAAACCGAAGGCTCCGAAAAGCAATTACGCCATCGTCGGGCTGTATTTCTATCCGGCGGGAGTGAGCGAAAAAGCCGCGCAGGTGCAGCCGTCCGAACGCGGAGAACTCGAGATCACATCGCTCAATGAGCTTTATCTGCGGGAAGGAAGGCTCCAGGCGCAGCTCCTGGGACGCGGCTTTACGTGGATGGATGCCGGGACCTTCGACAGCCTCTGCAAGGCAACTAACTTTGTGAGCATGATCGAGCAGTACCAGGGCATGACCATCTCCGCCCCGGAGGAGATCGCATACCGCTTCGGCTGGATCGATGACGAGATGCTGAAAGCCAGCGCCGAGAAATATGGGAAAAGCCCTTACGGCGAGCATCTGATGGCCGTGCTGGAGGGAAAGATCATTTTGTAAGCTGTCTGTCAGAACAGAACGGCAAAACGCCTTTGAGAGTTTCGCCGTCAAATCATCAATATGGTTTTTCGTGATGGACAAAGTCAAAGCGTGATGCTATAATCTGACATAGAAACAAGAGGATAAGGAGTCCTGATTCCCATGAGCAAGCCGGTCATGATCACCGCCGACAGCACGGTGGATCTCTCCCAGGAGCTGATCTCCCGCTACGATATCAAAATCATCCCGCTGACGATCACGCTGGGGGACGATGTCTTTCTGGACGGGCAGGGCTTCACGCCGCTGGATATGTATGCCCGCTACCGCAAGGACGGCATCCTGCCCAAGACCTCCGCGCCCGGCGTGCAGGAGCTGCTCGAGTTTTTCACGCCCTTCGTGCGGGACGGCTATGAGATCGTCCACCTCGACATCAGCGCGGAGCTCTCCAATACATACAACGCCGCGCGTCTGGCCGCGCAGGAGCTTGAAGGCGTCTATCCCGTCGACAGCCGCATGCTCTCCACGGGCGTCGGCCTGCTTGCCATCGAGGGCGCCGAGTGCCGCGACAAAGGCATGGGCGCGAAGGAGATCGCCGAGCACCTTGAGAGCCTGACCGGTAAGGTCTCCACGAGCTTCGTGCTCGACACGCTGGAATTCATGCGCAAGGGCGGCCGCTGCTCCGGCGTCGCCGCGATGGCTGCAAACCTTCTCCAGCTCAAGCCGGGACTGGAGATGAAGGACGGGAAGCTCGGCGTCTACAAGAAATACCGCGGCAGCATCGAGCACGTGTATAAGCAGTACATAACCGAGCGTCTCAAGGGCAAAAACGTCCGCCCCGGGCATGTTTTTCTCACCGAGTCCGGCGAGATCGACCCCGCTGTGGTCGAGGAGCTTATCAAGCTCGTGTATGCGCTCTCCGGCTGCAGGGTAGTCCATCACACGCTGGCGGGCTGCACCGTCTCCACGCACTGCGGCCCCAAAACCCTCGGCGTGCTGTTCATCGAAAAGTAAAGTCTGTTCGATCTCATTAAAAATCGCTCCTCAAAAGAGGAGCGATTTTTATGTTCTGAGAGCCGTTATTCCCCGTAGCCCATCGGGTTCTTGCTCTGCCAGGCCCAGGTATCGCGGCACATATCGTCGAGATTGTACTGCGCCTTCCAGCCGAGCAGCTCGGCGCTCTTGTCGGGGTTGGAGTAGAGCTTCGGCAGGTCGCCGGCGCGTCGATCGGTGAACTCGTAGGGGATCTTGATGCCGTTTACGCGCTCGAAGGCCTTGACCATGTCGAGCACGCTGTAGCCGGTGCCGGTGCCCAGGTTGAAGACGCTCTCGCCGCGGTGCTTGACCATGTACTCGATCGCGGCGACGTGGCCGCGGGCAAGATCCGTGACGTGGATGTAATCGCGGATGCAGGTGCCGTCCGGCGTGTCATAGTCGTTGCCGAAGATGTTCAGGTGATCGCGGCGGCCGATTGCAACCTGGGAGATGAAGGGCATGAGGTTGTTCGGGATGCCGCGCGGATCCTCGCCGATCAGGCCGCTGCTGTGCGCGCCGATGGGGTTGAAGTAGCGCAGCAGCACGACCGACCAGTCCTCGATGGCCTTGGCGGCGTCGCGCAGGATCTGCTCGGACATGTACTTGGTCCAGCCGTAGGGGTTGGTGCACATGC
>CAMJQX010000018.1 GCA_946408145.1 uncultured Clostridia bacterium | reverse complement strand
AAATGCACCACGAAAACAGAAAATGCACCACACTTTAGTTCGTGATGCACCATGGAATTATCATTCTATTAAAGTTAGCGTGCAAGGTCAACGAAAAAGGCCATCCCGTCCGGGATGGTCTTTTTTGTTACGTCAAGGGGAGGGATTTGAATTATGTCCGCACATGCCATAGGGCATGTGCATGAGCCAGTGCAAACACTGGCGAATACTTTGATTTCTTTCCGCCGTCTCCCGCAAGGCGAAAAGAAATGCCCGCAAATCCCTCCTTCTGCGCCAACGAAAGCATCCCCACCAACGGCGGGGGATAGATTTATATGGTGATAGTGACCGATGTCACCGGAATGACGGTCCGTATATCAAAAACCTTGAAATATCGGTATTTTTTGAGAAAACTCATTCCCGCGCCAGTGCGCACTGGCGCGCAATGACAGACTTTGGGGGCTTGTCCATAGTCCGAGGCGGCGAAGCAAAAGCTTCGCCGCCCCTTTTTTGTGTTCCGATGATTATTTCTTCTTGTTCGGGATATGGATCGCCTTTCTGTCGACGGCGAGGGCGCACTCGCGCACGGCCTCGGCCACCGTCGGATGGCAGTGGATCGTGCTCGTGAACTCCTCGAGGGTGGCTTCGAGCCGGATGGCCAGCGCCGCCTCCTCGATCAGCTCCGTCGCGCTCGGGGCCAGGATGTGCACGCCCAGGATCTCGCCGTACTTGCTGCCGGCGAGGATCTTGATCATGCCGTCGGTGTGGCCGGCCACGAGGCTGCGGCCGTTGCCGCTGGTCGGGAACTTGCCCACCTTGTAGTCGAGCCCGAGCTCCTTCGCCTGCTCCTCGGTGAAGCCGACGCCGGCGAACTCCGGGCCGACATAGGCGCAGGACGGGCTCTGCTCCGGGCGGAATTCGCGGCTGCCGCCCATGGCGTTCTCCGCCGCGCACTCGCCCATCGCCATCGCGGCGTGGGCCAGCATCAGCTTGCCCGTGCAGTCGCCGATCGCGTAGACGCCGGGGACATTGGTCTCCATCCTCTCATTGGTCCGGATGAAGCCCTTCTCCACCGCGATCCCGGCCTTGTCGAGCCCGAGGCCCGCCGTGGCGGGGCCGCGGCCGACGCAGAGCAGGATCTTCTCGACCTCGAAGAGCTTCTCGCCCTCGGGGGTCTTGACCGTTACTTTCGCGCCCTTGTCGGTGTCGGCAACGGACTGGACCTGCGAGCTTGTGAGGATCTCCATGCCCTCGCCCGCGAGCTTGGCCTGCAGGAGACCGGTGAGCTCCCCGTCCATCAGCGGCAGGAGCCGCGGCATCATCTCGACGACCGTGACCTTCGTGCCGTAGCGGCGGTACACGCTGCCGAGCTCGAGGCCGATCACGCCGCCGCCGATCACCAGCAGGCTCTCGGGGATGTGATCCAGCTCGAGGCAGCCGGTGGAGTCGATGACGGCTTTGCTCTCCTTCACGCCGGGGATGCCCGGGATGATAGGATAGGAGCCGGCGGCGATGATCAGCTTGTCGGCGGTATAGCTCTCGCCGCCGACGGCGACGGTCTTCGGTCCGGTGAAGACGGCCTCGCCCTCGACGAGCTTGACCTTGTTGGCCTTGAAGAGCGCGCGCACGCCGGAGGTCAGGCGCTCGACCGTGGCGGCGCGGAAGCCCTGCACCTTCCCCCAGTCGACCTGAACGTCTCTGCCGATGATGCCGATGCCGGCGCTGTTTGTCGCCGCCTCGTAGATCTCCGAGCTGTGGAGCATGGCCTTCGTCGGCATGCAGCCGCGGTTGAGGCAGGTGCCGCCGACCTTGTCCTTCTCGATGACCGTCACCTTCGCGCCGAGCTGCGCGGCGCGGATGGCGGCGACATAGCCGCCGGGGCCGCCGCCGATCACCAGCACGGAGCCGCTCTCGGCCTTTGCCTCGGCGGGGGCCGCTGGGGCCGCCGCGGCGACGGGCGCCGCGTCTCCCTCCGGCACGGCCTCGCCGGCCGCGCCGAGCCAGCCGATGCGGGTCTTGCAGGCGATGGTCTCGCCGGCGGGGACGAGGATCTTCAGCAGCACGCCGTCCTCCTCGGCCTCCACGTCGTTGGTGAGCTTGTCGGTCGCGACGGAGAAGAGGATCTCCCCCTTCTGCACCGTGTCGCCGACCTTCTTTTTCCATTCGTCAATGGTCCCCTCGGTCATGGTCAGGCCGAGCTTGGGCATCAGTATTTCAGTTGCCATCTTCTCTATCCTCTCCTTAGGCCAGCATCAGTGCGGGGTTCTCCAGCAGGCTCTTCACCCGCTGCAGGAACTGCGCGGCCACCGAGCCGTCGACCACCCGGTGGTCGGCGGTGAGGCTGAGGTTCATCATCGGGCGGATGACCATCTCGCCGTTTCGCACGACGACCTTGTCCTCCATGGTGTTCACGCCGAGGATCGCGACCTCGGGCTGGTTGATGATGGGCGTAAAGCTCTCGATCCCGTACATGCCGAGGTTCGTGATCGTGAAGGTGCCGCCGCGGAGCTTCTCGGGCGGGAGCTTGCCCTCGCGCGCGAGCTTCGCCAGCTCCTTGACCTCCGCGGAGATCTCGGTGAGGCTCTTCTTGTCGGCGTCGGCGATGTTGGGCACGAGCAGGCCGTTGTCGAGCGCGACGGCCACGCCCATGTTGACATAGTGCTTGTAGACGATCTTGTTGTCTTCGACGGAGCAGTTGAGCAGCGGGAACTCCGTCAGGGCCTTCGCGACGAACTTGACCAGCAGATCGGTGTAGCTGACCTTGATCTCCTTCGCCTTGAGCTGCTCGCGGTAGCGCTTCATCTCGCTCATGTCGACGCTGAGATTGAAGGTGACGGTCGGGGAGGTCTGCACCGAGGCGAGCATGTTGCGCGCAATGGCCTTGCGCATGCCGCTCATGGGCTTGACTTCCTCGCGCGCCGCTTCGCCGCCCTCGGTCTTCTCGCGGGTGTTCTCGAGATAGGCGAGGATGTCCTGCGCCAGCACGCGCCCGTGCGCGTTGAGCGCGCCGAGCTCGATGCCGAGGTCGGCCGCCAGCTTCTCGGCCAGCGGGGAGGCTTTCACCGCGGGAGCGGCGGGAGCCGCCGGGGCCGCGGCCGGCGTGAAGCCGAGCACGTCCTTCGCCACCACGACGCCCTTGTAGCCCGTCGCGGGGATCTGTCCGAGGTCAAAGCCCTTCTCCTTCGCCAGCTTCTTGGCGTAAGGCGTCGCCGGGACATAGGCGCCGGACGCCTTCGCGGGAGCCGCGGCAGCGGCGGCCGCAGGCGCGTCCGCTTCGGCCGGGGCCGGGGCGGAGGCAGCCTGTCCGGCGGCGTCGGGCAGCGCTTCGCCCGCCGCGCCGAGCCAGCCGATCAGCGCCTTGCAGGGGACCGTCTCCCCTTCGGGGACGAGGATCTTCAGCAGCACGCCGTCCTCCTCCGCCTCGACGTCGTTTGTGAGCTTGTCGGTCGCGACGGAGAAGAGGATCTCGCCCTTGCTGACGCTGTCGCCCTCTTTTTTCTTCCACTCGTCGATGGTGCCTTCGGTCATGGTCAGACCGAGCTTGGGCATCAGTATTTCAGTTGCCATCTCTGTCCTCCTTAGCCGCTGCGCTTACAGCACGCCCTTGATGCCCTTGACCAGGTCCTCGGGATAGACGCGGTACATCTTCTCGAGCGTCGGCGCAAAGGGGATGGGCGTGAAGGGGGCGCCGTAGCGGAGGATCGGGGCGTCCAGATACTCGAGCGCCTCCTCGGCCACGACGGCCGCGACCTCGGCCAGCGCGCCGCCCTGCTTGACGCACTCGGAGACGAGGCAGAGGCGGTGGGTCTTCTTCACGGAGTTGATGACGGTCTCCTTGTCCCAGGGGGAGAGGGTGATGAGGTCGACGACCTCCGCCTCGATGCCGTCCTTGGCCAGCAGATCCGCCGCGGCACGGGCGTTCTTCATGCCGATAGAGTAGGAGACGATGGTGACGTCCTTGCCCTCGCGCTCGACGCGGGCCTTGCCGATCTCATAGGGGACCTCGTCCTCCTTCTCGGGGACCTCGCCGGTCTCCTTGTAGAGGACCTTGTTCTCAAAATACAGCACGGGGTCGTCGCTCTCGATGGCGGCCTTCAGCACCATCTTGGCGTCGTAGGGATTGGAGGGCGCCACGACCTTGATGCCGGGGATGTGGATGAACCAGCTCTCCACGCTCTGGGAGTGCTGGGCGGCGCCGCCGCCGGCCAGACCGTCGGGCGCGCGCAGCACCAGGGGGATGCGCGCCTGGCCGCCGAACATGTAGCGGACCTTGGCCATCTGGTTGAAGACCTCGTCCATGCACACGCCGATGAAGTCGGCAAAGTGCATGTCGACCACGGGACGCGCGCCGGCCAGCGCCGCGCCGACGCCGCCGCCGACGATGAAGGTCTCGGAAATGGGGGTGTCGATCACGCGGCCGGGGAACTGCTTGGGCAGATCCTTGAACTGGCCGAAGATGCCGCCCTGGCGGGCAATATCCTCACCCATGACGAAGCATTCCGGGTACTTTTCCATCTCCTCGGCCATGGCCTCGCGGGTAGCTTCCGAAAAAGTGATTTTACGCATTGCTCGCACCTCCCTTATTCAGCGTAGACGTCCGTGAGATACTCGGAGGGATCCGGGTACTCGCAGCTGACGGCGTATTCCTTCGCTTTGGCGATCTTCTCGCGCGCGGCGGTAAGGATGCCGTCCAGCTCTTCCTGCTCGAAAACCATGCCCTCGGGGCACTGGGTCTTGAAGAGCTTGAGGGGATCGGTGCGGTGGAAGATCTCCATGGTCTCCTCTTTTTTGCGGTAGTGCTCGGGGTCGCCGACGAAGTGGCCCTCGATGCGGTAGGTCTTGGCCTCGATGAAGGTCGGGCCCTCGCCGCGGCGGGCGCGCGCGACGGCCTCGACGGCCGCCTGATACACCTCGAAAACGTTCTGGCCGTCCACGATCACGCCGGGCATGTTGTAGCCCTTGGCGCGGTCGGAGATGTTCTCCACGGCGGTGGTGGTGCGGTAGGGCGTGGTGGAGGCCCAGCAGTTCATCTCGTTGACGAAGATGACCGGCAGCTTCCAGGCCGCCGCGACGTTGGCCGCCTCATGGAAGGTGCCGCGGTTGGAGGCGCCGTCGCCGAAGAAGACGACGGAGACCGTGTCGTTCTTGAGGACCATCTTGTTGGCAAGCGCCGCGCCGGTGGCCAGGTTGTAGCCGCCGCCGACAACGCCGTTGGCGCCGAGCATGCCGACGGAGAAGTCCGCGATGTGCATGCTGCCGCCCTTGCCGTGGCACAGGCCGTCCTTCTTGCCGAAGATCTCGGCCATCATCTTGTTGACGTCCGCGCCCTTGGCGATGCAGTGGCCGTGGCCGCGGTGGGTGCTCTCAATGAGGTCGGTGTCGCGCAGCGCGGCGCAGATGCCGGTGCCGATCGCTTCCTCGCCGATATACAGATGGACGAAACCGGGGATCTCGCCGTTGAGGAAGTCCTTCTTCACGGATTCCTCGAAGCAGCGGATCGTGCACATGGTCTCATAGAACTTTCTTGCTTGCTCTCTGCTGACAGCTTCAGGCAATGTTCTCACACCTTTCTTGAATTTGTAGAAATGTTATGCGGCACCGCCCCGCGGGGCGGCGTCCGCGGATCGCCGTAATTCGTTATTTCTGCCGCGGCGAGAGGAGATAGACGTCCGTCTCCGGGTCGTATTCCCGCCGCATGTCGATCCCTTCGATCTCGCCCAGGACGAAGTCCGCCGTCATCAGCACCTTCGTGCCCTGGACCAGATGCCCGCCGTAGGCTTTCCCGGTCTTGTCGCTCAGGCAGATGTGGACATGGAGATTGATCCGGTTTTCCTCGTCGCTGCAGATGACGCCGCTCGCGCCGGTCAGCTCGATCGTGTCGTCGAGCGCGAGGATCCGGCCGTAGCCGTAGCCGCATTTTTTCTCCGGCAGCGCTTCGACGTCGCAGAAGCGTACGCAGCCCAGGCTCCCGATGCCGCTGAGGATCACGCCGTTGTGGATCCCGAAGCGCTCGCAGGCCGCCTGGAGGCCGTCGAGCAGATCATCGCCCGGCTTGAGGCGCAGGACGACCACGCGTCCGAGCCTGCCCTCGGCGGCGCTCAGTTGTTCGCTCATGGTATCCTCTCCTATGCGAATGGTATGTTGGTCCTACCAAGCACAGTGGGAAATATGCCCTGCTTTCGCAGGGCATATTTCCTCGTTTTTCAAAGAATTACTTGCCGGTGAAAACGCCGATCAGGCTGGCCATCTCGTCCTCGGAGAAGCCGTAGTCCTTCACGCAGGTGGCGGACCACTCGTCGGCCACGTTGGCGGAGGCATCCTGGAAGGCCTTGACCTCGTCCTCGGTCAGGTAGGTGAAGGTGACGCCGGCCTCGGTCCACTTGTCGATAACGACCTGGTCGCCCTCACGCTCGAGCTGGCGCTGCTGCGCGGCGGCCCAGGCACCGGCCTCGTCGACCAGAGCCTGCAGCTCGGGAGACAGGGAGTCGTACAGATCCTGGTTCATGCAGAAGAAGATGCAGTCATACACGCCGGTCCAGTAGGTGCAGAAGGTCTGGACGTCGCTGATGGAGCCGCCGTCGGCGGTGGGCAGGGGGTTCTCCTGGCCGTCATAGGTGCCCTGCTGCAGCGCGGTGTAAACCTCGCCCCAGTTGGCGATCTGCCAGTTGGAGCCCCAGTCGCCGTAGGCATAGGTCAGAACGGCGGTGTTGGGGATACGGATCTTCAGGCCAACCATGTCGGCCGGGGTGTGGATCTCATGCTTGCTGTTGGTGACATGACGGAAGCCGTTCTCGGCAATGCCCAGCAGGTGCAGGCCCAGGCCCTCGACGATGGGGGCGAGCGCCTCGTAGCCGGCGCCGCCGGCGCCGAGCAGAGCGTCGACGTCATCGGTGGACTCGAAGATGAAGGGCAGGGAGACGACGTTCAGTCTCTGGTCGAAACCGGACATGATCAGGTTGGAGTGCGCGCACATGTCGGTGGAGCCGTCGATAACGGCCTGGATGCCCTCCTGCTGGTTGCCGGCAGTGAGCTGGTCCTGCGCGTAAACGGTGACGGTGATCTTACCGTCGGTGCGGTCGCTCAGATACTGGCCGAACTGACGGCCCATATCGGCCCAGCAGGTGTTGTCGGTCGCGGAGCAGGCGAAGGACCACTCCATCGGCTTGTCGACCACGACGGTCTCGCCTTCAGCGCAGGCGAAGGGGCTGAGCGCGAGGATCATGACCAGAACGAGAGCGAATGCCAAGGTTTTCTTCATTTTGCTTTTCCTCCTAAAAAATTGTGATATGTGTTGTGCGGGTTTGGCCCCGCGTATCACCGGGTCAATTGGGGATCATCCCAGGATCACCATGCTGAACCAGGGGACGTAGGTGATGAGCAGCAGCGCGATGACGCAGGCGAGGATCATCGGCCACACGGCGCGGGAGATGCTCGTGATCGTGACGCGCGTCTTGTCCCGCAGATCCTTCATGCTGTCCGAGATGCCGATGGCGACGAAGAGGTTCACGCCCACGGGCGGGGTCACCTGCCCGATGGCGAGGTTCACGGTGGCGATGACGCCGAAGTGGATCAGGTCGATGCCGAGCTGCTGGGCGACGGGCGCCATGATGGGGATGAAGATGTACATGGCGGAGTTGGCGTCCACGAAGCAGCCGGCGATCAGGAAGATGATGTTGACGATGATCAGGAACACGTACTTGTTGCCGGACACCTGCAGCAGCAGCGCCTGCGCCGCCTTGGAGATGCCGAACTTCATGCAGACGTAGGAGAAGACGGCGGCGGTGCCGATGATGAGCATGATGGAGCCCGTGGTCTTGCCGGAGTCGACCATGATCTTGATGAAGTTCTTGATCTTGATCTCGCGGTAGATGAAAATGCCGACGATCAGCGCGTAGACCACGGAGACGGCCGCGGCCTCGGTCGGGGTGAAGATGCCGCCGTAGATGCCGCCGAGGATGATGACCGGGACCAGGAAGCCCCACAGGGCCTGCAGGAAGGTCTTGCCCCGGTGGCCCCAGCTGGAGCGCTCACGGCTGGCGGTGATGCCCTTGCGCTTGACCTCGATCAGGACGATCACGATCAGGGCCAGGCCCATCATGATGCCGGGGATGATGCCGGCCATGAACATGTTGCCGACGGAGACGCCCGTGATGGACGCGTAGACGACGAAAGCGATCGACGGCGGGATGACGATGGCGATCGACGAGGCCGCCGCCATCAGCGCCGAGGCAAAGGGCGCCGAGAAGCCGCCGGAGTTGATCATGGCGGGGATCAGGATGATGCCCAGCGCCGCGACGGTCGCCGGGCCGGAGCCGGAGATCGCGCCGAAGAACATGGCGACGATGACGCAGACGATGGCGATGCCGCCCTTCTGGTGGCCCACGCAGTCGTCGATGAAGTCGATCAGGCGGCGGGAGATGCCGGCCTCGGCCATGACGTTGCCGGAGATGACGAAGAAGGGGATGGCCAGGAGCAGGAATTTGGCCATGCCGTTATAGAGGTTCGTGGGGATGACGGTGAACTTCGTCCCGCCGTAGAGCATGGCGAACACGGAGCTCAGGCCCAGGCTCGCCGCGATGGGGACGTTCAGCAGGAGCAGGAAGAAGAAGCTGCCGAAGAGGATAAAGTTGATCATTTCTCAGCCGCCTCCTTCTTTTTGTCCGGGATCCGCATGCAGGGATCCGTCTCGGTCAGGATGCCGAGCAAGTATTCGATCGAGTGCAGGATCAGCAGGATGCCGCCGAGCGGCAGCGCCATCATGAAATAGGCCTCCGGGATCAGCAGCGAGGCCGTCAGCTTGTGCTGGTGCAGCAGCGTCGCGGTCTTGTCCCAGCCGGTGTAGACGATCACGGCGTAGAAGGCGATGCTGAAGATGGTGAAGATCACAGCCAGGATCTTCTTGCCCTTCTTCCCCGCCAGGTCGAAGACCAGCGAGAGACTGATCAGGCTGCCGCTGCGGGCGCAGAGCGCGCAGCCGCACATGATCATCAGCACGAAGATGTTGACCGTGAGCTCCTCGGTGTAGGCCAGCTTGCCGTTGGACAGATAGCGCACGCAGACGTTGGCGAACGCGATCACCGTGATCACGATGCCGATCACGACCTGGATCGCCGACTCAAGATAGCCGAGGATGTCCATGATCTTTTTATAGACTTTCATATCACCCGTCCTTCCTGGTGCATTTGTGTCAGGGGTGTGCCCGGTTTTTGGTCCTACCAATGGCGGTTTTCATTTTACAACTTTCTCCGCCGCTCTTCAAGGCCGGATGTCTTGTCAAAAAGGCGAAATATTCCCTTCAAATTTGTGAAATAAGTACAAACATCCCCGATGCTCCCTGAAAAAATGCCGCAGCTATTTGTGAAATATGTATCAGCACCGCCGTCGGCGGCCTCTTCTTCTCTCTTTACAAGTCGAACAAAAGGGGGTATATTGACAGGCATGGAAACGAAACGAAAGAAAAGTGCATATGCGATGACGCGTGAACAGGAGCGCGCCGCCAGCCGCGTCTTCGGTCGGCACGTCAGCCCGGCCAAGGCGCTGAGCTCTCTGATCGCGGCGCTGCTCTGCTGCGCCTCGCCGATGCTGCTGGGCCTGCGGCTCTGGGAGCTGATCCCTCCTGTCGTGCAGACGGGGCTGGTCAGCGCCGAGGGGCTGGACGACTCCATGCCCCGCGCCGTGCTGGTCTTCGGCGTGCCGGGGCTGTTCTGCCTGCTCTGCCTCGTCTGTCACGCGCAGCTCTGGCTGCACCAGAGGGCCGAAAAGCTCCCGCCCATGCCGGTGCGTCTGCTGGGGCGCTGGGGGCTGCCCGTGCTGTCTGTGCTGCTCTGCCCCCTCTGGATCCGCTCCGCCGCCGGGCAGGGCACGGATCTGCGCCGTCTCGCGCCCTGTGCGCTGGCGCTCCTGCTGCTGCTGATCGGCGCGCACTTTTTCGGCTGCCCGCGCGAGGCAAAGCTCGCCTTCCATCTGCGCTGCATCGAATACAAGGCCGCGGCCTGGCAGAAGACCCACCGGGTTGCCGGGATCGCCTGGATGGCGGCGGGCCTGCTGCTGCTGGCCGTCTGCTTCGCCTTCGGGCGTCCGGGCGGGCTCTCCGCCGCGGCGACGCTGCTGCTTCTGCTGCTCCCGCTCCCGGCGGCGCAGCTCTTCGCCGCGCGGGAAGCCGCGTGAAACAAGGAAGAAGGGACATCCATGGAACTGATCTGCATCGGCGACAGCCTGACTTTCGGCTACGGCGTGCGCCGGAACGAACGCTGGACCGCGCTCGCCGCGGAGGAGAGCGGCTGGACGCTGCGCAACTGCGGCGTCAGCGGCGACACGACGGGCGGCATGCTCCTGCGGCTGCGCGAGATCCTCGGCGGTCTGGACGAGCGCAGAGACGAGCGCTGCTTCCTGCTGCTCGGCGGCTGCAACGATATCTTCTATTCCGGCAGCGACGCCGCGGCGCGCGCGAACATGGCCGCCATGGTCCACCAGCTCTTTGCCGCCGGCGAGGCGCCGATCGTGGCCGTGGGGCCGGACCTGTCCGGCGGGCCCTATCCCCACGGCTGGTCCGCGCTGGCGGACTTTTCCGCGGCAGAGCCCATCGTGCGCGAATACGGACGCTGGCTCGAGCGCTTCTGCGACGCCTTCGGCGTGCGCATGCTGGATTTCCGGCGCGACTTTCTCGACCGCGCCGGGCGGCCGCGGCCGGAGCTGTATCTGGACGGGCTGCACCCCGGCCGGGAGGGTCACCGCGTGATGGCCGAGCGCGTCGTCCGGGTGCTGTCCGTGATGGAGAGGGAGCGGATGAATGCCTGAGCTGCGTTATCTCCTTCTTCCCGGCTTCGATCCCGCCTTCAACCTCGCCGCGGAGCAGTACGTCTTCGACGCCCTGCCGCGGGACCGGAGCTATCTGCTGCTCTGGCAGAACGACAGGGCCGTGATCGTCGGCAAATACCAGAACACGCTGGCCGAGATCAACAAGCGCTATGTGGATGAACAGGGCATCCGCGTCGTCCGCCGTCTATCCGGCGGCGGCGCCGTCTATCACGATCTCGGCAATCTCAACTATACCTTCATCCTCGACGCGGCAAACGCGGAGACGCTGGATCTGCAGCTGTTCTGCCTGCCCGTCGTCCGGGCGCTCGAGGCGCTCGGTCTGCACGCGGAGCTCAACGGCCGCAACGACATCAGCATCGGGGGAAAAAAGATCTCCGGCAACGCCCAGTATCTGCGCGGCGGGCGGCTCATGCACCACGGCACGCTGCTCTTCGACTCCGACCTGAGTGTCGTGGAGCGCGCGCTGCAGGTGGACGAGGAGAAAATCCGCGCCAAGGGCCTGCGCTCGGTGCGCAGCCGCGTCACGAACATCCGCCCCCTGCTGCCGCGGGACCGTACGCTCGAGGAGTTCCGGCAGAGCCTGCTCTCGCACATCCTCGCGGAGAACCCCGGCGAGCCGTACAGCCTGACGGAAGGGGATCTCGCCGGCGTCGAGCGGCTGCGCCGGGAGCGCTACGACTGCTGGGACTGGAACTACGGCGCCTCGCCGCCCTGCACGCTGCTGAAAAAGCGGCGCGTCGAGGGCTGCGGCAGCGTCGAGGCGCATATCGGGCTGGAGCACGGGCGCATCGTCTCCCTGCGCTTCCTGGGCGACTTTTTCAGTCTGGAGGAGCCGGAGGCGCTGGCGGCGCGCTTTCTCGGGCTGCGGCCCGAGCGGGAGGCCTATGCCGCCGCGCTGCGGGACGCGGAGATCTCCCGCTACTTTCTCGGCCTCGATCGGGAGGGCCTGCTGGCCCTGCTGTGTGAATAATGTGACCACTCGGAGGAGGATTCGTTCATGGCAACGGGTTTCGACAAGATCCAGTACAGCGCGCCGACGGTGCCGGAGCTGGTGCTTGACAGTCTGCTGCGCGCCATTGAGACGGGCAGCATCCAGATCGGGCGCGAGCTTCCCCCGGAGCGCGAGCTGGCCGAAGCGCTCGGCATTTCGCGCAACTCCCTGCGCGAGTGCCTGTCCATCCTGAACTTCATGGGGATCGTGGAAAACCGCGGCAACCGCAAGATCCTGGTCAAAAACGCGGACTATTTCCGCAAGGCGCGCTCCCTGCTGGAGCTGTCCTACTCCACGGACACCTTTGAGGATTTCATGGAGTTTCGCCGCACCAATGAGCGCGAGATCGCACGGCTGGCCTGCCTGCGCGCCACCGAGGAGGATCTGGAGCGGCTGCGCAGCTCCGTGGAGCGGCTGGAGAACGACGCGACCGACTATCTGGCGGACGTGGAGTTTCACGTCAATCTCGCCTACGCCAGCCACAACACGATCTTCGCCGCCATGCTCGACTACGTCAACAGTCTGATCCTCGAGCTGCGCATGCGCTTTTTCGAGCGTGAGGACTATCACGGCAAGACAGCCGAGGCCCACCGGCGCATCTACGAGGCGGTGAAGGCGAGAGACGAGGAGCTGGCCGCGTACGAGATGGGCCGCCACCTCAAGCTCATCGAAAACTACGAGGAACATCACGAGAGAAAGGACGGCTGAGCATGCGCGGTATCATCAAGAGCAAAGCGGGTCCGGGGCTTGAATTCCGCACCGACCTCCCCATCCCGGAGATCGGCGGCGACGAGGTGCTGCTGAAGATCCGCTGCGCCTCCATCTGCGGGACCGACCTCGGCATCTATGACTGGGGCGAGTGGGCGCGGCGCCGGATCACTGCCTTCCCCCGCGTCATCGGGCACGAGACGACGGGCGAGATCGTCGAGGTCGGCAAGGACGTGCGCGACCGCTTCGTCGGCCAGCGCGTCTCCTGCGAGACGCACATCTGGGACGGGACCTGCCCGCACTGTCTGGCCGGGCGGCGGCATGTCTGCCAGCACATGTCCCTCTTCGGGATCCAGCAGGACGGCGCCTTCGCGGAGTACGCGAAGATCCGCGCCGACGCCACCTACGTGCTCGAGGACGCGCTCAGCGACGAGCAGGGCTGCATCTTTGAGCCGATGGGCTCGGGCGTGCACGGCGTGGAGGAAGCAGAGGTCGCCGGGAAGACCGTTCTCGTCGCCGGCTGCGGGGCGATCGGCCTGACCGTCGTGGCGGCCTGCAGGGTCTTCGGCGCGAAAACGATCATCGCCTGCGATCTCTTCGACGAGAAGCTGACGGCGGCCCGGGCCATGGGCGCCGACGTGACGGTCAACAGCCGCCGGGAAAACCTTGTGGAGACGGTCCTGCGCCTGACCGACGGGCTCGGGGTCGAGGCGGCGATCGACGTGACCGGAAGCCCCGCCTCGCTCAACGCCTCGCTCAAGAGCGTGATGGCCTGCGGGCGGCTGGTCTCCGTCGGGCTGCCCGGCGAGCCGGTCACCATGGACATGACGGAGGATCTCTTCTACCGGCAGATCCGCCTCTCGGGCATCTGCGGGCGGAAGATCTGGGAGACCTGGGACGATTTCACGACCGTGATGAAGGACCCGATCTACGACATGAAGCGGGTCATCGGCGGGCAGTTCGCGCTCGAGGATTTCGAGCAGGGCTTCGCAAAAATGCGCAGCGGCGCGCCGGGCAAGATGTTCCTGTATCCCTGATATATGGTGCGTTTTTCGCTGATTGCCGATTTGTTTTGAACCGGAGCGCCGACAGCCGCACCGCGATCCGCGCGGCAAAGACCGCATGACAAAAGCCCTCCCGCAATACGATCTGTTGTCTCAGATCGTATTGCGGGAGGGCTTTTGCCTATGAAGGCGTTGATCCCCGGCTCCCTGCGCTTTCCCGCGGCGGGCACAGCCTCGATGCACCATGCCGTATCCGCCGCCGGGTTTGGCTGCTGATCAGATCGATCGGTCTGTTTCCCATTATTCCTTCCCGATCACGCCGATCTCGACAGTGCGATCAGCAGGGACACGCCCTCGACGATCATCGAAACGCCGGCCGCCTGGATCATCACATCGGCCAGCACGGCGGGATGCACGAACACGACGACCGCCAGCACCAGGCAGACGACGCCGAGGATCAGCACCGTCAGAAAGTCCTTTTTCGCGCCCTTACGGAGCTTGACCGCCCGCAGGAGCATCACGATCGCACCGTAAGCCAGGAGCAGCGCCGCGACGGTCGGGAAGAAATCGGTCAGCCCAGCGCTCTTGACGAAGACCAGGATCGCCAGCGCGATCTGGACCAGGCCGACGATCAGATCGCGCAGGCTGCGCTTCTTCTCCTTTTTCAGGAAGAAGAAAACAACCTTCACCGCGCCCATGACAAGCAGACCGAGCGCCAGCCACTTGAAAATGGTCAGCAGCGAGTACCTGTGCCAGATCAGCAGCACGAGACCGAGCGCGATCAGCGCAACGGCGTCCACGATGTAGTTTTTCAGCGCGGCGGATACTTTTTTCATGATGACTTTCTCCCTTATTCCTTCACGTCCAGCTCCGAGACGACCTTTGGGTATTCCCGCAGCTCGTCCGGCCCGTGGAGCGGGTTCCAGACCTGCGCGAAGAAGGGATCGACCTTTGC
>CAMJQX010000017.1 GCA_946408145.1 uncultured Clostridia bacterium | reverse complement strand
TGTTTTTGGAGAGCAGCATCAGGATCAGGCTCAGCGGGCCCTCGAAATCCTGCATCTCCGTTTTGTCACGGATGACGCCTTCCAGGTAAAAATTCGGGTTTTCCATCAACGATAAAACAGCTTCCGTATCAAGTCGAATGCGGCCTCCGCCACGGGGAAAAGGGCGTCGTAAGAGGCGTTGATGAGCGCGGAGAGCGGCTTTCCCAGCACGCCGAGCGCCATCAGCGCGAAAAGCAGCAGCGAACAGTAGCGCTCATAGCGCAGCACCGTTCGGTAGGCGCTTTCCGGCAGCAGCGAAAAGAGGATTTTCGATCCGTCCAGCGGCGGTATGGGCAGCAGATTGAAGATCGCAAGCCCGATGCTCATGCGGGCGGTAAGCGCGATCATCTGCAGCAGATAGCTCCCGGCCGTGCTCCGCATCAGCGGGATGTACAGCGCACCGTAGAGCGCGAGAAACACGAGCGTGATGAGCACGTTGCTCGCGGGGCCGGCCAGCGCCGTGATCGCCATGCCCTTTTTCGGGTCGCGGAAGCGGTTCATGTTCACGGGAACGGGCTTTGCCCAACCGACGTGAAACACGAGCATCATCAGCAGGCCTATCGGGTCGAGGTGCTTCAAGGGATTGAGCGTCAGCCTGCCCATGTCCTTCGCGGTGGTGTCGCCCAGCTTATAGGCGACATAGCCGTGGCTCAGCTCATGGAGCGTGATGCACAGCAGCGAGGGGATCACGCCGAGCAGGATGCCCAGCAGATAGCTGAAATCAAATCCGCTCATGATATCTTCCCATGCGCTGATGACATTCACCCCCAATATAAAATGTATTTTACCAAAGAAAGGCGCAAATTACAAGAGATTATGCGAAAGTCCCCGTGAAAGCTTTTTCACGGGGATTCAAGCTGTCGTCAGCATGCCGACAGCTTGAACAGCACAAACAGGAACACTTGAAAATGATTCTGTTTGTGCATAAATTGAACTGCGAGAGGGAATAACCAATCCCCTCTCGCGCTCTCCCCATGCGCGTCCATTCCGGTCGCGCAGGGTTTGACTATAATATGAGGACCCATGAAAGCCGCTTTTGCGGGTCCTCGGTGTTCATACGAGCTTTGTGATCTCGGCCAGCAGCGCGTCCCGTCCCTGCCCCTTCTCCGCGGAAAACGGGATCAGCGTCACCTCCGCCGGGAGGGCGAGCGTCTCGCGGATCAGCGCCAGATTCGGCTCGATCTCGCTTTTTTTGAGCTTGTCGAGCTTGTTTGCGACCACAAGCATCGGGCGGCCGCTGTCCTTGAACCAGGCGGCCATAGTCACATCGTCGGCTGTCGGCTTGTGCCGCGCGTCGACGATCATGACGCCGAGGCTCATGAGAGAGGGCTCGGCAAAGAAGTCCTCCATCAATTTCCCCCAGCGGTCGCGCTCCGCTTGCGAGACCCTGGCGTAGCCGTATCCGGGCAGGTCGACGAAATACAGCTTCTCGTCGATCAGAAAGTAATTGACGTGTACGGTCTTGCCGGGGGACGCGCCGACGCGGGCGAAGTTTTTGCGGTTAAGCACGCGGTTGATGACCGAGGACTTCCCCACGTTGGACTTGCCGGCAAAAACGACGGTGGGCATGGAGGAGCGGATAAACTGCTTCGTACTCGCGGCGGATCGAACGAATTCCGCGCGGTTGACATTCAGCAACGACATTTCACACCTACTGTCTGACGCCGCTGCGCTCCGCCTTCACAGGAGGGATTGAAGCCGCTGCCTTCTTTTCCTCGCTCCCGCGCCGGATCAGCGCAAGGTCGAGCACCTTGTCCACATGATCTGTGGGGACGAAACGGAGCTTTGCGCGCACGGTCTGGTCGATCTTCGCCAGATCCGGCTCGTTGTCTGCGGGGATGATGACCGTGCGCACACCGCTGCGCAGCGCGGCCATCGTCTTCTCGCGCAGGCCGCCGATCGGCAGCACCCTGCCGCGCAGGGTGATCTCGCCGGTCATGGCCACGTCCGGACGAACGGGATCGCCCGTCAGCGCGGAGATGAGCGCGATGGTCATCGTGATGCCGGCGGAAGGCCCGTCCTTCGGCACGGCGCCCTCGGGGAAATGGATATGAATATCCTTGTTTTTGTAGAAATCCGGATCGATGCCCAGCATTTGGGCGCGGCTGCGGATATAGGTCACCGCCGCCTGCGCGGATTCCTTCATCACGTCGCCGAGGTTGCCGGTAAGCTGCAGCTTGCCGCTGCCGTCGACCACGGAGACCTCCACGTCAAGCACCTCGCCGCCCACGGATGTCCAGGCCAGGCCGCGCACCAGACCGACCTCGGCATGCAGGCGCTGCTCATCCGGCTTGTATTTGACCGGCCCGAGCAGCTCTTCCAGCTTTTCGGGTCTGACGGACAGGCTCTTGTATGTACCCTCGGCGATGCCGCCGGCCGCCTTGCGGCAGACCGCGGCGAGCTCCCGTTCGAGCAGACGCACGCCGGATTCGCGGGTGTAGTCGCGGATCATGTGCCGGATCGCCTCGTCGCTGACGCGAAGCTGCGTGCCCTTGAGGCCGTGCTTCTTTCTCTGCTTGGGCAGCAGGTGGCGTTTGGCGATCTGCAGCTTTTCCTCGTCGGTGTAGCTGGAGAGCTCGATGACCTCCATGCGGTCGAGCAGGGGCTTCGGCACCGTGCCGAGATCGTTGGCCGTGGTGATGAAGAACACCTGGCTCAGATCGAAGGGCAGCTCGAGGAAGTTGTCGCGGAACGTGCTGTTCTGCTCCGGGTCGAGCGCTTCCAGAAGCGCGGCGCTCGGGTCGCCCCGGTAATCGGAGCCGAGCTTGTCGATCTCGTCGAGAACCATGAGCGGGTTGCTGGAGCCTGCCTGCACGATGCCGCTGATGATGCGGCCGGGCATGGCGCCGATATAGGTCTTGCGGTGGCCGCGGATCTCAGCCTCGTCATGGACGCCGCCGAGAGAGACGCGCACCAGCTTGCGGTTGACCGCGCGGGCAATGCTCATGGCGATGCTGGTCTTGCCGGTGCCCGGAGGGCCGACGAAGCACAGCAAGCCGCCCTTGATGTCCGGGCTCAGCTGACGCACGGCCAGGTATTCCAAAATACGCTCCTTGACCTTATCAAGGCCGAAGTGATCCTCATCGAGGATCCTGCGCGCCTTCGCGATGTCCACGGTCTCCTCGGTCTTCACGCCCCAGGGGATCTCCAGGCACACATCCAGATAGCCGCGCAGGACAGCCGCCTCGGAGGAGCCGAAGGGCTGCTTGGCGAGGCGGGACAGCTCCTTGCGGAGCTTCTGTTTGACCTCATCCGAGGCCTCCATGTCCTCGATCTTCCGGCGGTATTCGTCGACGTCGTCGATCGAGCCCTCGTCGCCGAGTTCGGACTGGATGATCTTCATCTGCTCGCGCAGATAGTATTCGCGCTGGCCGCGGTTCATGGCCTCCTGCGTCTCCTCGTTGAGCTCTTTCTCGATACTCAGCACATTGAGCTCGTGGTTGAGGATCTTGCCGAGCAGAAGCAGGCGGCGGCTGGGATAGACGTTTTCAAGGACGCCCTGCTTTTCCTCCACAGGCAGCTGCATGTTCTGGGCGATAAAGAACGCCACATGATCCGGCCGCGGGTCGGACAGCAGATTCAGCATCTGTTCGCTCGGCAGGTCCTGATTCATGTGCAGGTATTCGTCATAGAGGGTGACGCAGTTGCGCAGAAGAGCCTGCATCCTCGCCTCCGCCACGCGCTCCGGATGATCCGGCAGCGCTCGCAGCTCCGCCGTATATCCCTTGCCCTCCGTCTCAACGGAGACAGAGACCGCGCGGTACAGGCCCTCGACCATCACGCGGCAGATGCCGCCGTGCGGCTGCCGAAGCTGCTGGCGCAGGCGGCAGACCGTGCCGACCGAATAGATGTCCTCTTCCTTCGGGATATCGACGGCCAGATCCTTCTGTGCAGCGAGGAAAATGAGCTGCTCGCCCTTTCCGGCCTGCGCCAGCGCCGCGACAGAGGCCGGACGCTCGACGTCGAAGGTCAGCAGCATGCCGGGGAAAACGACCAGCCCGCGCAAGGCGATCATCGGCATGAATATCGTCTGAAAGTTGTTGTCTTGCATGTTTCTCTTCTCCTTTCCGGAGACTCAGGCTCTGTCAAAAGCCCTTCACTTGTGTTCGACGAGCGGCTGTGTGCCGTTGAGCACGCAGTCGGCGGTGATTGTCACCTTTGTGACCGTGGGGTCGGAGGGCACGGTGTACATGACCTCGGTCATAACGTTCTCCATTACGCTGCGCAGGCCGCGCGCCCCGATTTTGCGCTCGATCGCGCGGTCGGCGATCGCCTCAAGCGCGTCCGGCTCATACACGAGCTCCACATTGTCCATGCTCATGAGCGCCTGATACTGTTTGGTCATGGCGTTCTTCGGCTCGGTCAGGATGCGCACCAGATCCTCACGCTTCAGAGAATCCAGCGACGCGACCACCGGCAGGCGGCCGATCAGCTCGGGAATGATGCCGAACTTCAGCAGGTCATGCTGCTGTACCTGAGAGAGAAGCGCACCCACGTCGCGATCCGCTCCGCTCGTGATGTCAGCGCCGAAGCCCATGGATTTTCTGTCCGTGCGCTTTTCGATGATCTTGTCAAGGCCGTCGAAGGCGCCGCCGCAGATAAAGAGGACGTTTGTGGTATCGACATGGATGAACTCCTGGTGCGGATGCTTGCGCCCGCCCTGAGGCGGGACGTTCGCGATCGTACCCTCCAGCAGCTTCAAAAGCGCCTGCTGCACGCCCTCACCCGAAACGTCGCGCGTGATGGAAGTGTTCTCGCTCTTGCGTGCGATCTTGTCGATCTCGTCGATGTAGATGATGCCGCGCTGGGCGCGTTCGACGTCAAATTCCGCCGCCTGCAGCAGCTTGAGGATGACGTTTTCCACATCCTCGCCCACATAGCCGGCCTCCGTCAGGGTCGTGGCGTCGGCGATGGCAAAGGGGACGTCGAGCATCTTGGCCATGGTCTGCGCAAAAAGCGTCTTGCCGCTGCCGGTCGGTCCGATGAGCAGGATGTTGCTCTTCTGCAGCTCCACCTCGTCGCTGGAGGCGTGCAGGATGCGCTTGTAATGGTTGTATACGGCCACCGCCAGCACCATTTTGGCGCGCTCCTGACCGATCACATAATCGTCGAGACCGGCCTTGATCTGCCGGGGCTTCGGCAGCTTTTCAAATTCGAGCGGCAGCCCGTCGAATCCCGTCACGCGATTCTGCGGCGCGGGAAGATCCTCCACGATGGACATGCACATACGCACGCACTCGTCGCAGATATAGCTGCCGTTGCCGGCGATCAGCCGGGTGACGAGCGACTGGGGCTTGCCGCAGAAGGAGCAGCGGATGCTCCTCCGATCATCAGTTCTTGCCATATTGTTCTCCCATCTTTAAAATGGGGGAACCGAAGTTCCCCCATCCAGCCTTGCATGTCATGCGGCGCCTCAGCGCTTGTAGATCACCTTGTCGATCAGGCCGTAGGCTTTCGCCTCTTCCGCGGTCAGCCAGCGGTCGCGCTCGGAATCGGCCTTCACCTCTTCGGGCGTTTTGCCGGTGTTGTCGGCGAGGATCTTGTTCAGCCTCTCCTTGATCTTCAGGAAGTGCTCCACATCGATCTCCATGTCCGTCACCTTGCCCTGCGTACCGGCGGAAGGCTGATGGATCATGATCTCGGCGTTCGGGAGCGCGATGCGCTTGCCCTTCGCGCCTGAGGACAGCAGGAACGCGCCCATGGAGGCCGCCATGCCGACGCAGATCGTGGAGACGTCGGGCTTGATGTACTGCATGGTGTCGTAGATCGCCATGCCGGCAGAAACGCTGCCGCCGGGGGTGTTGATGTAAAACTGGATGTCCTTGTCGGGATCCTGGGCCTCCAGATACAGCAGCTGCGCGACGATGAGGCTCGCGGTGGTATCGTTGACCTCCTCGGACAGCATGACGATACGGTCATTGAGCAGCCGGGAGAAAATATCGTAGGATCTCTCGCCGCGGCTGGTCTGTTCAACTACATAAGGAACCAAACTCATTGTATGAAACTCTCCTTTGCAAAGATGTCAATTCAAGAGAGCATATCCCTATCCTGTGGGAATTATTCCGCCTTTTCCTCTTCTGCCTTTTCCTCGGCCTTCGGCTCCTCGGGAACAGCGGAGTCGAAGATCAGGTTCTGGGCCTTCTCCTTGAGGAGCTCATTTTTGAGCATCTCCTCGCCGAAGTACTGCTTGACCTGCTCGACAGGGGCGCCGACGCTGCCGGCGACCTTTTCGGCGTACGCGGCCAGCTCCTCCTCGGAGGCCTCAAGCTCTTCCGCCTTGATCACGGCCTCAAGCAGCAGATCGCTGCGGACCTGGAACTCCGCGGAGGGCAGGATGCTCTGGTTCATCAGCTCGCTGTCCAGTCCCATCATCTGCGTCAGCTTTTCGATCGGCATGCTGCGGTCGGTCAGGCCGAAGTTGGCGGCATAGTTGCGGATGATCTCCTCCGCCTTGTCCTTGATCATGACGTCGGGCACATCGGCGCTCATGCTGTCCACGGCCTTCTTCATGACGAGGTTGCGGAAGGAGTTGTCCGCCTGCTCGTCGGCGTTCTTCACAAGCTTTGCGCGCACGTCGGCCTTGTACTCTTCGAGCGTGTCGAACTCGGAGACATCCTTGGCAAACTCGTCGTCCAGTTCGGGCAGCTCGGGCACGGAGATGCTGTTGAGCTTGACCTTGAAGACCACGTCCTTGCCGGCCAGGTTCTCGGCATAGTCCACGGGGAAGGTGATGTTGAGATCCTTCTCCTCGCCGATCTGCATGCCGGCGACCTGATCCTCAAAACCGGGGACGAAGGAGTTGGAGCCGAGCTCCAGGCTGTAGCCCTCGGCCTTGCCGCCGTCGAAACGCTCACCGTCGAGGAAGCCGTCAAAGTCGATGTTGACGACGTCGCCCATCTGCGCGGCGCGATCGTCCACGGAGATCTGGCGGGCATTCTGCTTGCGCTGCTTTTCGAGCTCACGCTCGACTTCGCTCTCGTCGACGTCGACGACAGGCTTTTCGGCGCTCAGGCCCTTGTACTGGCCGAGCGTGACTTCCGGATAGAGCTTGATCTCAAAGGTGAAGTCGGCGCTCTTGTCGTCGTTGACCTTCACATCGCTGATCGCGGGAGAGCCGACCATGCGCAGGCCGGACTCCTCCAGGCCCTTCTCGAAAGCGGCGGGAGCCAGCTCATCGAGCGCGTCCTGATAGAAGACCTCGCTGCCGTACATGCCTTCGACAACAGCGCGGGGGGCCTTGCCCTTGCGGAAGCCGGGGATATATATGCTGCTCTTGTTCTTCAGGTAAGCGCCGTTGACAGCCTTCTCGAATTCGGCGGCGTCGGCCTGAACCGTGAACAGGGCGGTGTTGTTCTCTTTTTTCTCTACGTTCTTGACAATCATGTTTGCCATCCTCCTCTGTTTATGCCTAAGCTTGTATACTATACCAGAATTGTTTTCCAAAATCAATGACTAATTCGCAAACTTTAGCGGAAAACCGGGACCGGCGCAAAGCCGACCGCATCGGCCGAGACGATCCGGAATTCTGTGCATCCGCGCCAGCCGTTGAAGGCCGCGGGGATACCCTTTCCGTGGATATGGCCGTAAAAGCACTTTTTCACCTCATAGCGCTCCAGCAGTTCAAGGATCTCCGGGCATTCGTACTTCTGATAGATCGGCGGATAGTGGAGAAAAACGAGCTTTTCCCGCTCCCCAGCCGCCTGCAGCGAGGCTTCCAGCCGCATGACCTCCCGGCGCATGATCTTCCTGTCATGCTCAAGCCCGTGCTCCTCCTCGAAGAACCAGCCGCGCGTCCCGCAGATCGCATAGTCCCCGTAGGCAAAAGCATTGTTATGCAGGATACGCATGCTCCTGAGGCCGTTTTCGGCAAAGAGCTTCTGCGCCTTGGCCGCCGTGCTCCACCAGTAGTCATGGTTCCCCTTCAGGAGGATCTTCTTCCCCGGCAGCGCGTCGATGAAGCGGAAATCGTCTATCGCCGCCTCGAGCCCCATGGCCCAGCTCAGATCGCCGCAGAGCACGGTCACGTCCTCGTCCGTCAGTGCGGAGAAGCCTTTTTTCAGTTTTTCCGCATGATCGCGCCAGGTCTCCCCGAAGACGTCCATGGGCTTGTCGTTCGAGAAGGAGAGGTGCAGATCGCCTATCGCATAGAGCATGATGATATCCTCTGTATAAAAAACGGAGCTTTACGAAAACTATGGGAGAATCCAATCCAAACGAGGTGAGCGAGATGAAGAACAAGGCATATGAGCCGAATCCTGGCGTCGGCTGCGACGTGACCAACTGCAAGTACAATACCATCGACTGCCGCTGCTGCGCCGGCCGCATCAGCGTACAGAACGAAAAAGCCGCCAGCAAGGGAGAGACCTATTGCTCTACCTTCTGCCCCAGAGGCACGAGCTGACGGCAAGGGCGGTATCCGCCGCCTTACATAAACGCGTTTTCTATATGATTGATCTTCACTCTGCCCTCCGGACCCTCGGGCGCGTAGATCTCGATCACGTCGAAGCGGGGCTGAAGAGAGGTCTCGTGCTCCAGCATCCAGAGCTGCGCCGTAGCCAGGATCCGCTCCTGCTTGGCACGGCCGACGAATTCGCGCGCCGCGCCGAAGCGATCCGACTTGCGCAGCTTGACCTCCACAAACACGAGGAAGCCGCCCCTGCGGGCGATCAGGTCGATCTCTCCCAGGCGGCAGCGGTAGTTTTTCTCAAGGATCCGATAGGCCCGCAGGCGGAGGTAGCGCGCGGCGCGCTCCTCGCCCCAGCTGCCCTTCTGTCTGTTGTCCATCATCAGTGCATCTTCTTCAGGAAACTCAGGCGGTGGATCGGCGACGGGCCGAATTCGCGCAGCGCTGCGTAGTGCGCCGCGGTGCCGTAGCCCTTGTGCGCTTCAAAGCCGTACTGCGGATAGCGTTCTGCCATTTCCAGCATATAACGGTCACGGCTGACCTTGGCGAGCACCGAGGCCGCAGCGATGTCCGCGCAGCGCCCGTCGCCCTTGATCACCGTACGGCTCGGATAGCGGATGCCGGTATCGCGGTTGCCGTCGATCAGTGCGAGCGAAGGCGCGGGAGAGAGCTGCCCGATCGCGCGGTTCATGGCGAGAAAGGTCGCGTTGAGGATGTTGAGCGTCTCGATCTCCTCGACCTCCGCGCGGGCGACGGCGTAACAGATCGCCGCCTCGCAGATCGGGTCGAACAGAGCCTCGCGCTTCTTTTCCGTGAGCTTTTTCGAGTCGTTGAGCCCGGCGATCACGAGATCGCGCGGCAGGATCACGGCCGCCGCGTAGACAGGCCCGGCGAGCGGGCCGCGCCCCGCCTCATCGACGCCGCAGAGGAGCTCAAAGCCCTCTTCGTAGATCTCGTTTTCCAGTTCCCACAGGTCCATCTCAATCCTCTTCCGGATACTCCAGCGTCAGCCTGCCGAGCTTTCCGTCGTGATATTCGCCGAGCAGGGTGTTCGCCATGCGTTCGATGTCATACTCGCCGCGTGAGACGAGAAAACCGCGCTTCTTTGCCGCCGCCTCCAGCAGCTCGTAGCCGTTGGCCTCAGGGTCGGGCTCCATCCTGTAGCGCTCACGCAGGGCGTCGGGGTAATGCTCCCGCAGGCGCAGCATGAAATTCGCCCCGAGCGTCTCCTTGTCGAGCACGTCCGCCTTGATGGCGTTGGTGACGGCGAGCATCTCGCCGACCTCCTGGCTGTCGAACTTCGGCCAGAGGATGCCGGGCGTGTCGAGCAGATCCAGCCCGCGGTCGATGCTGATCCACTGCTTGCCGCGGGTCACGCCTGGCTTGTCCCCGGCGATGGCGGCTTTCCGGCCCGCGACCTTGTTGATAAAGGTGGATTTGCCGACATTCGGGATGCCCAGGATCATGACGCGAAGCGGGCGGCCTGCCTGGCCCCTGGCCTCGTATTCGGCCAGTTTGTCGGCCAGCAGCCGCCGCACCGCAGGGACGAAGTCCTTCACGCCTTTCCCGCTCTTGGCATCCGTTTCCAGAACGGCCAGCCCCATCGACTCGAAATGCTTTCTCCAGGCCGCGGTGGCGGCGGGATCGGCCAGATCCGTCCGGTTCAGGATCACAAGGCGCGGCTTGCCGCCTGCGAGTCTGTCGATGTCGGGATTGCGGCTGGCGCGCGGGATGCGGGCGTCGAGGATCTCGCATACCGCATCGACCAGCTTGATATTCTCTTCGATCATCCGCTGGGCCTTGGTCATATGACCGGGGAACCATTGGATGTTCATTTTTTCGTACTGCATTCTGTTCCTGTTCTTCTCAGTAGATCCAGCGGATCTCCGAAATCGGGAAGATGATCGCGTAGGCGCGGCCGAGGATCATGCGGTTGTCCACCATGCCGATCTCGGCCTTGCGGCTGTCGGTGGACATGTTGCGGTTGTCGCCCATCACGAAGACGCAGCCGTCCGGCACCTTCTTCGGACCGATGAAGTCCAGCTTCGTATGCGTGACCTCGGCGATATAGTCCTCCTGGATGGGGACGCCGTCGATGTAGACGATGCCGTTGTCAAAGTCGATGTTCACCGTCTGCCCCTCGGTGGCGATCACGCGCTTGACGAGCGCCTTGTTGGGATCGTAGCTGTCGGTCTTGAAGACGATCACGTCGCCCACTTCGGGCTTGTAGAGGAGGTTGGAGACGAACATCTTGTCCTCATGATGGAGCGTCGGCACCATGGAGGTACCGGAAACGTCGATGATGCGGATAAAGAAAACAAACAGCGCCACGCAGGCCACGAGCGCGATCAGCATGCTCATGATCCAGTCGTAGATATCCTTGCGCAGCTTCTGATCGGGCGGCAGGTTCTCGTAGGCTTCTTTTTCCAGCTGTCTTTTGCTTTTGCTTTTTTCGCTCATGATGATGCCTCACAGCACACATAAATTTTCACTGTATTATACTCCTTTGCTCCGTCCGGCGCAAGATTTTATTTGCTCCCCGCCCCCGCGGGGTGTATAATACGTTTATACGGGAGAGAAAGGAGGCGCTGCCGACGATGAAACTGAGCGTCGTGATACCGATCTATAACGTGCAGGACTATCTGGCAGCCTGTCTCGACTCGGTCATCGTTCCGGGTTTGACGGACTATGAGATCATCGCCGTCGACGACGGCTCGAACGACGCCTCCCCTGCCATTCTGGCCGAATACGCCGAGCGCTTCCCCGGTCTCGTAAAACCCGTCACCACGCCGAACGGCGGCCTCGGCCATGCGCGGAATGTCGGCATTTCACTCGCGCGGGGAGACTATCTGCTCTTCCTCGACAGCGACGACACGCTCTCTCCCGGCGCGCCGGCCGCGATTCTCGACGCGCTCGACGGCAGCTTTGACCTCGGCGTGTTCGACTTTGTCAGCGTGGATGGATCGGGGCGGGAGCTGCGTTATCACAAGGGCTGCGAACGGGACGGCAGCTTTCTGTTCCCGGATCATCCCGCCCTGCTGCTTGCACCGCCCAACGCGGTCAACAAGCTCTGGCGCAGAAGTTTATTTACCGAAAACGGCATTTCCTTCCCCGACCGGAAGTGGTTTGAGGATCTTGCCACGATCCCGCGGCTCTATCTGCGCGCCGGGCAGATCCGTTATCTCCCGCAGGCTTGGTACCGCTATCTGCAGCGCGACGGCTCCATCACGCGCAATGCCGACGCTTCGCGGAACCTCGAAATGCTCGATGCCGTCGAGACCGTCATGGAAGATTATAGGCAGAACGGGGCGCTTGAACGGTATCTTCCGGAGCTGGAGGCCATGGCCGCCTACCACGAGCTGCTCACCAGCTCGACGCGCGTGAATCTTATCGACCCGAAAAGCCCGGTGCAGGACGCGCTTGTCAGCGATTATCTCGCCCGCTTCCCCGGCTGGCGCGACAACCCCTATATACGCTCCTGGCCGAAGAAGCATCGCCTGCTGCTCTCGCTGATTCTGCGCAGGCGGCGTATGCTCCTGCACGCGCTGCTGAAGCTCAACGAGGCGAAAAAGAAGACAGGTTAACACAAATATGAAGAAGAACGGCTGTGAAAAAGCACAGCCGTTCTTCTTTATATTGCCTTTTTTACTTTCAGAATCAGCTTTGACAGATCTTCCAGCCCGTCATAGTTGAGCTTCATGATGATGCGGCGGTTTCGCGTCTCCTTCTGCCAGGCTCTGCACTGTGTCAGGCGCGGGATGTGCTCGCGCACATAGGCGCGCATCAGCCAGATCACCTCGAGCTTCGTCGGCGTGTGCTGCAGGGAGAGACGGTTGACCGAGTCGAGCAGCACATGGCTGATGAGAAGGTATTCAAAATCGTCCCGGCTGCCCTCCGCTTCGGTGAACTCCCGCAGATCCTCCATGATCTCGAGCATGTCCAGATTTTTGCGGGCGTTCTCGTTGTTCATGGTCGAGGGCTGGCCGACGCGGTAGTCATAGAGCTCTTCCGGGAGATAAACCGTCTTTTTCGAGCGCATCAGGAGCTTTGCCGAAAAGCCGAAATCCTCATACCAGAGGCCTTCGGGGAAACGGATCTCCCCGACCGCCTCGCGGCGGAAGAGCTTGTTGCAGGCAGAGCCCGCCGCGGCCATCGGATTGCCCTCCTTCCAGACCGGGAGGCTCTCTGCGTGTCCGTCCTCATGCAGCGCGCGGATGCCGCACACGGCGACGTCCGCCCGCTCGCGTTCAGCCGCAGCCAGGAGCTTCGGGTACATGTCCGGCTCCACCCAGTCGTCGCTGTCCACAAAGCCCAGATACTCGCCGCCGGCGATGTCCATGCCCCTGTTGCGCGCTCTCCCCTGCCCGCCGTTGTCTATGTGCAGGCAGCGGACGCGCCCGCCGCGCGCGGCATACTCGTCGCAGATCGCGCCGGAGCCGTCGGGGGAACCGTCGTCCACAAGGATGATCTCATAATCGTCGAGCTCCTGCGCGAGCAGCGAGTCCACACAGCGGCGCAGATAGCTCTCCGCCCTGTAGACGGGTACGATGACGCTAAGCTTCATCCGCGCCCGCCTCCTTCCGGGTCTGGTACCAGATCAGCCCCAGCACCAGCGCCAGATAGATCGACACATTCGGCCGCCGCAGCACCGCGCCGGAAAACTGCGCCAGGCCGAGCAGCAGCGCAAGGCTGAGCGCGAGAGAGAAGTTCTCTTCGGTGAGGCTGCCGCGGAAATCGGAAAAGAGCTTCCGCAGCATGCGCAGCACGAAGATCAGCACGAACAGCCCGTACAGGACCAGGCCGAAATAGCCGTAGTAATAATATAGCGCCGGCCAGTCGTTTTCCAGATCGTGCGTACCGTCAAAGCCGAGCTCGGAGATCTCGAAGCCGACGAGCCTGGTCTGAAGATCGCATTCCTCCCAGAGAAGGCCCGCGTAGCAGAGCTTGATCTGCCGCGTATCGATGAGCCTCGCCACATCGGTGCTCATGTCGAACCACTGCAGCACGCGATCCATGCCGAAGCGGTCGAAAAGGTCCGGCAAAACGCCGACCATATAGCGCAGGTAGTAATAGGAGAAGACCTCGCGCACCTGCGGGTCCTTGAAGCGCTGCTCCGGCGTCATCTTGCTGATGTCGATGTTCATCTCCAGCAGCGCCGCCTCGATCTCGCCGTCATGCACGGCCCCGGCCTGCGCCTCGCTGACTCTGGCGCGCGGCGTGTAGGGATAGATGACGACCGAGACGAGCATGAGCGCGGCCAGCGCCAGGATCAGGCGCTTTTTCAGCCTTTTCCTGTGCACGATCGCGTCGAGCAGAAGGAAGAGCAGCCAGCCGCCGAAGATCGCGAAGAGCGAATAGTAGCAGCCTTTGGTCCCGTTGGTGAGAAAGCCCGCCGTCACGGCGAAGGGGATCAGCACAGCCCAGAGCCTGCGCCCGTTGAGAACGGCGAGGCAGACAGAGAAGACGGAGAGGGTCACGAGGATGATGCTGTGGGCGTTGCGGTTGTCGTTGATGACCCAGCCGGAGAAGCCGATGCCCTCGCCGTAGGTGGAGTTGCCGGTGCCGGTGACGAAGGCGGCCAGCAGGATGACGGCCAGCAGCCCCGCCGCGATCCAGAGACCGCGAAAAGCCTGCCTCTTCGTCTGCTCGTCGTCTATGAGGCAGACAAAGCAGAGGGCCAGCACCGGCATCTGCAGCACCTTGACGAGATAGGAAAGGTCGAAATAGAGGCTGATATAGCCGCTGCGAAAGCCGTTGAGCACGTGCAGGCCGCTGTAAAAGGCCATGATCGCCAGCGCGATCCAGAAGCGCTTCCCGCCGCGCTTTGTGATCAGCACCCAGGCGGGCATCGCGATCATGACGGCGAGGCGGATATAGCCCGCGACAGTCGCGACCTCATTCTGGAAGAAGAAGGCCACCACATCCAGGATCGGCTGCAGCACGATCAAAAGCGTGAGCCAGTTGTTTTTGAAAAAGCTTTTCATAGATATACCTCCTCTCCGCAAAAGCGGAGTCAGGCAAAAGGGAAAACGGCCGGATATGTTTTATGGCGCCTTCCGAGGAAGACGCCATAAAAACAATGGAAGCGATTACAGACGCTCTTTGACCTTGGCCTTCTTGCCCACGCGGTCGCGCAGGTAATACAGCTTGGCACGGCGGACCTTGCCCTTGCGCACGGTGGTCACGGAGACGATGGAGGGAGAATGTACGGGGAATACCTTCTCGCAGCCGACGCCGTAGGAGATGCGGCGCACGGTGATGGTCTCGTTGATGCCGCCATGCTTCTTGGCAATGATCGTGCCCTCGAAAGCCTGGGTACGCTCGCGGTTGCCTTCCTTGACGCGGACGAGGACACGCA
>CAMJQX010000016.1 GCA_946408145.1 uncultured Clostridia bacterium | reverse complement strand
TTTTGCCGGGGTCGATCCCGGGTCCTGTGACATAAAAAAGAAGAGAAACAGAACCAACATAAGGAGGAACCAAAATGCTGAACATCAACAAAACCGTGGAAGGCGAAAAGACCGTATTCACGCTGGAGGGGCGGATGGATACCGTTACGGCCCCCGAACTGGAGAAGGAGCTGAAGGCCTCTCTGGACGGCGTGAAGGAACTGACGCTGGATTTCGAGAAGCTGGACTATATCTCCTCGGCGGGCCTGCGCGTGCTGCTTTCGACCCAGAAGGTCATGAACAAGCAGGGCGCGCTGAAGATCATCCATGTGAACGACACCATTATGGAGATCTTTGAGGTGACGGGCTTTACCGATATCCTGACCATCGAATAAGGTGCATCCGGCATGAAAAGAGTAACTGCGATCCTTATGACGATCTGCATGCTGCTTGCTCTGGCAGCCTGCGGAAACGCTTCGACGCTCGCCGCATCCGGAGAAAGCGTGACGGTCGGCGACACGGCGCTGCGCCCCGAGGGAGAGGCCGGCAAGCTCTATGAGAACGGCGGATTGAAGCTGATGATCCCGCTGGAATATGACGAACTCCTCCTGACCGAGACGCCGAAGAAAGCAGAAGGCGGCATGCTCTTCAACGTATCGGAGAAGGCGTCTCTCGAGGCGTCCGGGAACGAAGACGGCGCCGGCTGGCTCTTCGGCATCAGCCGGATCGACGAGAGCGCGATGCACGAGATGCTCTGCTATGACATGTCCGGCATGGAGCTCTTCGCCAATGACTCCGAGGGGAATTACTATGTCTTCAACCATCCCACGGATGTGCGCTTCGTGCGCGAGAACAGCGAGGCGATGGCGCGCGATCAGGAGCAGTGGAACAAGCTCACCGAGTGGGCCTGGGAATCCGTGCGCGCGGGCTTCCTCGCGGAAAATCCGCAGCTGAGCCCCGCGAGCTTCGGCAACAGCGAGCTGGAGATGTTTCTGGCCCGTGTCGCCTACCAGCCCGACGTGAACTACAGCGTCAGCACGACGCAGTACGGCCCCCTGACGCCCGAGAGCGGCAGCTTTGACGCCCTGCCCTATGTGGAGCGCCTGAGCTCCGGCCTGATCCTCGACCGAGCCGAGGGCGAGGCCCCCGACGGCGAGTACGTCGTACTCGCTTTCCCCGACGAGGATACCCGCTTCGACTTCTTCAAGGCCGAGGGCGGCGAGAATCTTGTCCGCATGGTCTGGAACGGAGACAACGAGGCGCTCTGGCAGCTGAGCTACACCGACCCCGCCGTCAAGGCGAGCGAGATCATGCAGGAGTGGTATGACGCCCTGGCCGAGGCCATGGACGTGCACGATCTCGCAGGCATGACGCTCGGCGGCTGGACGCTGAGCGAGGACGGCGCCGTGACAGAGGAAGCCCTGAACGCCTTCGACAAGGCCTCCGGGGCCCTGCTCGGCGTGAACTATACGCCGGTCGCCCTGCTGGGCACGCAGCTCGTCTCCGGCACGAACTACAGCCTCCTGTGCGAGGCTTCCGCCGTTACGCCCAATGCGCCCGCCTACTACGCGGTGGTGACCGTCTATGAAAGCCTCGAGGGCGAGACGGAGATCCGCAACATCGTCGTGCTCGACCTCGGCGACATCGCCGAGAGCGGCCAGATCCGCAATTCCGACCTGCCCCAGGGCAAGATGCTCGGCGGCTGGACGGTGGACAGAAACGCCTCTGTCGAGGTCGAAGATGCCGTGCTGCACCTCGGCTCGCAGCTCGTCTCCGGCACCAACCACTGCGTGCTCTGCAAGGGCTGGGTCCTGAACTTCGTGTATGAGGATCTCGAGGGCAAGACCGAGATCAAGCAGTCCGTGCCCGTGGACGTCGCAGCGCTTTCCGAAGCGGAGATCGAGGAGATCGAAGCGCCCGCCGGCATGACGCTCGGCGGCTGGAGCCTGACCGAGGACGGCGCGATGAGCGGCGAGGCGCAGAAGGCCTTTGAAAAGGCCATGGAGGGCTTCGTCGGCGTGAACTATACGCCGGTCGCTCTGCTGGGCACGCAGCTCGTCTCCGGCACAAACTACTGCCTGCTGTGTGAGGCGGCGGTCGTTTACCCCGATGCGAAGCCCTACTACGCGGTCGTGACCGTGTATGAAAACCTTGAAGGCGCGGCAGAGATCCGCAATATCGTCGCGCTGGATCTCGGCGACATCGCCGAGAGCGGGGAGATCAGACCCGCCGGCGCGCCCGAGGGCGAGCTGCTCGGCGGCTGGAGCATCGACCGCGATTCGTACCTTGAGGTCCCGGATGGTGTGATGCATCTCGCGACACAGGTCGCAGCGGGCACCAATCACATCGTGCTCTGCAAGGGCTGGAATCTCTGCTTTGCCGCTGCGGACACGCAGGGCAAGACCGAGATCACCCGGACGGTGCCGCTGGATCTCGCGGCGCTGTCCCAGGCTGCCGAGGCAGACTAAAGCGCTGAGCGGGGCGGACGCCGCCCCGATACTCCGGAAGGGGCATTCCATCGATGAAGGAAAACATGGAAAAAAGAAAGGGCGGCATCATCCTGCAGGTCGCGACCCTGTTCGCGCTGGGCATCCTCGCCACCGGCATCATCGCTTTTGTGACGCAGCGCGCCCGCTCGGACACCAATGTCAAACTGCAGGCGGAGATCCACTCCGTAGAGATCGCCAATGAGGTGAGCCTCACGGTGCGGGAATTCCCGGCCTACCGCTGGCTGCTGCGTTACTGGTACGATCACTGGGATACGCTGGACATCGAGTACGATGCGGATTTCACCGAGGGGACAGAGACCGAGAAAAAATACCAGCTCTTCAAGGAGCGCAACCCGGACGTCCAGATCAAGTATATCGGCCTCACCGCGGCACGATCCCTGTCGGAGGAAGATCAGAAGCTCTACGCAGAGATCAGCTATTCCTGGCTGATCACGCGCATCAATCAGATCAAGCAGACACACAATATCGACTATCTCTTCTGCGTGCTGACGGATGAGCCCTATGACAGTCAGTTCTTCCTGTTCAGCGGCGCGGATCCCGGCTCCGTCCGCGGCACGAATTATGAGGAGGTCTACCCCCTCGGCGTTGTTGTCGAGGTCGGCGAGAGCCAGCGGGAGGCAATGCGCAGCGCCGTCGAGCACGACGGCTCTTTGGCCGACGCCGGCGGGTATGTGGATTATTACTCCTTCCTGTGCGACGTCGACGAGCACAAGGCGCTGATCGGCATGACCTATTCGCTCGCGAGCCTGACGAAGGATATCGATAACCAGACCTGGCGCGGGACCGCCTTCGCCATGTTCTATCAGATCCTCCTGTCGCTGCTGTGCCTCGGCATGCTCTTCATTTTCGTCCTGCGTCCGCTGGACAAGGTCCAGCAGAATATCCGGCTGTACCGGAGAACAAAGGACAGCGCGGCTGTGGCAAAGAACCTGGCTGACGTCAAGCCGCACAACGAGGTCGGGCAGCTTTCGGAGGACGTCGTGGAGCTGACGAGCGAGCTTGACGAGTACATGCGCCGCAACCAGGCCATCACCGCGGAGAAGGAGCGCATCACAACGGAGCTCTCGCTCGCGACACGCCTCCAGGCGGCCTTCGTGCCGCACACCTTCCCGCCTTTCCCGCAGCGGAAGGAGTTCGACATCTATGCCGTAATGAATCCTGCCCGGGAGGTGGGCGGCGACTTTTACGACTTCTTCCTGATCGACGACGACCACCTCTGCCTGGTCATGGCGGACGTATCCGGAAAAGGCATACCGGGCGCGCTCTTTATGATGGTTTCCAAGATCATCCTGCAGAGCTGCGCCATGCTGGGCCGCTCCGCCGTCGAGATCCTGGAAAAAACCAACGAGGCGATCTGCTCCAACAATCCGGAGGACATGTTCGTCACGGTATGGCTGGGCATCCTGGAGATCTCCACCGGCAAGCTCACGGCGGTCAACGCCGGGCACGAGTACCCGGTGCTCAAGCGGCCGGGCGGCAGCTTTGAGCTTCTCAAGGCCAAACATGGCCTGGCCATCGGCGCTATGGAGAACTCGCGGTATAAAGAATACGAAATACAGCTTGAGCCCGGCACGAAGCTTTTCCTGTACACGGACGGGGTGCCGGAGGCTACGGACGCGGCGAACAGGATGTTCGGCACCGGGCGCATGCTCAAGGCGCTCAATGAGGAGCCGGACGCCTCGCCGCAGCAGATCCTGCACAAGGTCCACAGCGCTGTGGACGGATTTGTGAAAGACGCGGAGCAGTTTGACGATCTGACCATGCTGTGCATGGAGTACAAGGGAGACTCACGACATGACGATTGAACTGAAGGGACGGATCGATTCCAATAACGCTTCCCAGGTGGAGAAGAACATTCTCGACCGCTTGGACGGGAAGAGAGGGGAGCCTGTTGTTCTGGACGCCTCTGCGCTGGAATACATCTCCTCCGCCGGACTGCGCGTCATCCTCCGCATCAAGAAGATCTGCCCGGATCTGCGGATCGTGAACGTCAATTCCGAAGTATACGAGATTCTGGATATGACGGGCTTTACCGAGATGATGACGGTGGAAAAGGCCTATCGCGTCGTCTCTCTGGACGGCTGCGAGGAGATCGGCCGCGGCGCCAACGGCTCGATCTACCGCATCGATCAGGACAATGTGATCAAGGTGTACAATAACGCCGACGCGCTCGATGACATCCGGCACGAGCGCGAGGTGGCCAAGCTCGCGCTGATCCTGGGCATTCCCACCGCCATCTCCTACGACGTGGTGCGCGTGGGCGACAGCTACGGCTCGGTGTTCGAGCTGCTCAACGCGAGCTCCTTCTCAAAGATCATCGCGCAGGAGCCGGAGAAGCTGGACTTCTGCGTGCAGGAATACGTGAAGATGCTCAAGAAGATCCACGGGACGGTGGTGCCGAAAGGGAAGCTGCCCGACATGAAGGAGACGGCGCTCAACTGGGCCCGCTTCATGCAGGACCATCTGCCCGAGGAAGCCGGCAGAAAGCTGCTGGCCATGGTGGAAGCGGTGCCGCATGACGACCACATGATCCACGGGGATTACCACACGAAGAATCTGATGCTGCAGAACGACGAGGTCCTGCTCATCGACATGGACACGCTGGCGGTCGGCAACCCGATCTTTGAGCTGGCGAGCATGTTCAACTCCTTTGTCGGCTATTCCGAGTACGACCATGAGACCATCCTGCACTTCCAGGGCTTCGATTTCGAGACCGGCAGGACCTTCTGGCGCAAGGCGCTCGAGGCTTATCTGGGCACGAGCAGCGAGACCAAGATCTGCGAGGTGGAGGACAAGGCGCGCATCATCGGCTATACCCGCATGATCCGCCGCTCGATCCGCCGCAAGGGCCTGGAGACGGAGAAGGGCAGGGCGGAGATCGCCCTGTGGAAGCAGGAACTGCTGGAGCTGCTGGACAGAACGGACACGCTGCTTTTCAGCTTCAACGAGCTGGAGATCGACGCCGAGGAGGCCAAGCTCGCCGAGGTGCAGACCTTCGTGGAGGAGCGGCTGGAGGCGGTCGACTGCCCGATGAAGGCGCTCATGCAGATCAACGTGGCGGTCGAGGAGATCTTCGTCAACATCGCGAGCTATGCCTATGTCCCCGAAAAAGGCAAGGCGAAGGTGCGCGTGGAGATCTCCGGGGAGCCCGTGTCGGTGACGATCACCTTCGAGGACCGCGGCATCCCCTATGATCCCGTCGCGCGGGAGGACCCGGACATTACGCTTCCCGCTTCCCAGCGGGCCATCGGCGGCCTGGGGATCTTCATGACGAAGCAGATCATGGACGACGTTGCCTATGAATACCGGGACGGCCAGAACATCCTGACGCTGAAAAAACGGCTTTGACAGCCTGACTGGCGCTTTCCGGGACGGCGGAGACCGTTCCCGAATCCTGACGAACGGACAGCTGGATGATGGAGCAGAACTACAAAATCGACCTGCATATGCATACCACCGTCTCTGACGGGACGGACACGCCGGAAGAGATCCTCGCGCACGTCAAAGAGGCTGGCATCGCCCTCTTCGCCGTGACGGATCACGATGCGGTGAAGGCCGGCCGGATCATCCCCGCGCTTCTGGCAGAGGGCGATCCGGCCTTCCTGACCGGGGCGGAGTTTTCCTGCCGCGACGAGGAGGGAAAGTATCACATCCTCGGCTACGGCTACGATCCGGACTCGGAGCCGATCCGAAAGCTTGTCGAGATCGGGCATGGTCTGCGCATGGGCAAGGTGATGGCGCGGCTGGAGTTCCTGGAAAAGGAGTTCGGCTTTACCTTCCCGAAGACGGATCTGGACTGGCTCTTCGCGCAGGACAACCCCGGCAAGCCGCACATCGCGAACCTGATGGTCAAGCTCGGCTATGTCGAGACGAAGGAGCGGGCGATCAAGGACTTCATCAACCGCATCCGTTTCCGGACGGAATATATCCGCCCGGAGCAGGCCATCGAGGCCATCCTGGGCGGCGGCGGCATTCCCGTGCTGGCGCACCCCAGCTACGGCGACGGCGACCAGCTGATCCTCGGCGGGGAGATGGAGACGCGTCTGCGGCGGCTCATGGAGCTGGGACTGCAGGGCGTCGAGGCATTCTATTCGGGCTTTACGCCGAGGATGCGAAGGGAAGTCCTCGGCTTCGCGGAGCGCTTCGGCCTGTATGTGACGGCGGGGAGCGACTACCACGGGAAGAACAAGCTGATCGACCTCGCCGACACGGGGCTGGACACGGCCGCCGAGTGGCCCGAGGGACTGAAGAGATTCCTGAAGGATACGGAAAAGAAGCAGAAAAAGCATGAGGTTTGACACAAGAGACAAAAAGCCAAAGCTGTGGAACATCGCGGTGCTCTCCGGCCTGTTCCTCGCGCTGCTCGCGCTCTTCTTCCGCCTGGGCGCGGAGGAATACGGCACGGCGATCAGCGTCAGCTTCATCGTGTATTACGTGATCGTCCTCGTGCTCCTGCTTTCGGCCTTCTTCAAGCAGATCCAGTACAACCCCTATTCCTACAACACGATCTTTTATATGGGCTTCGCCCTGTTTCTGACAGCGGTGCTGATTTTGCAGATCGAGCTCACCGTGAGGCTGATCCGTTATCCCGAGACCTACGGAGCCAGGGAGATCCTGCACCTGATCCTCGATTCGGCCAAGACCTATGTGCTGCTGTCCTCGCCCTTTCTCCTCGTCTTCTCGACTGCGCTGTGCGTGTCCAATATCTCGCTGATCCGCCACGAGGGGAAGCGCTTTGTCAACATACTGGGGATCATCCTCTCCTTCCTGCTGGTGGGCGGCCTCCTGTTCATCTTCCTGTTTGACCGCTATGCCTCCGGCAGCCAGAGAGAGGTCATGATCCACGACCTGATCGTCAACCTCTTCGCCGCGGTCTATCTCTACTTTGAGTGCATGCTGCTCGGCATCATGGTGGCGGACGCCATCGTGTCGCAGTATGAGCCGGAGCCGGACAAGGACTTCATCATCATCCTCGGCTGCGGCATCCGGAAGGACGGGACGCCCTCGCCGCTGCTGCGCGGCCGGGTCGACCGGGCGCTCCGCTTCGCCGAGAAGCAGGAGGAACTGACAGGAAAGAAACCGATCTTTGTGCCCTCCGGCGGCCGGGGACCGGACGAGCCGATCTCCGAGGCCGCGTCCATGAAAGGCTACCTGCTGGCGCAGGGCATCCCGGAGGAGCGGATCCTGGTCGAGGACCGTTCCCGGGACACCTTCGAGAATATGAAGTTCTCGAAGGAGATCATTTGGGCGGTCGATCCCAAGGGGAAGGTCGCCTTCTCGACCACCAACTACCACGTGTTCCGCGGCGGGCTCTATGCCCGGCGGGTCAAGATGCGCGCTGTCGGCATGGGCGCGAAGACCAAATGGTACTTCTGGCCGAACGCCGCGGTGCGCGAGTTCGTGGGACTTCTGACCGAACACAAGCTCAAGCAGGGCCTGATCTTCTGCGGCATGATCGCCTTCTATGTGATCCTCACCCTGCTTGCCTACCGATAAAGTGCACCGCCGATGAGGCGAGACCGCTCCAAAGCTCCCGAAGAAAAACAGAGGGGATAGGATATGACCGTTAAGTTCATCGTTCTGATCGCGATCATCGTGGTCTCAAACCTTGTGATCGCGTTCCTGAAAAACCAGACGAAGTTCCGAACCAGTCTGCACGGGAAGTATCTCCTGCAGATCATCCGGCTGATCATTTTTGTGATCTGCCTTGCCGAAATGCTCGAGGCGATCGACCCGGAGCTGAACATGCGCTCCATCCTGCTGCGAGGCTCCGCTCTGGTCGTGGCTGTCCTCGGCTTTGCCGCGCAGCCGGTGATCTCGGCCGTCATGAGCGGCCTGCTCATCAGCATCCACAAGCCCTTCGAGATCGGCGACAGAGTCATCATCGACGGGGCGGCGACCGGCGTCGTGGAGGACATCACGCTGCGGCATACGGTGATCTCCATCTATGACGGCTTCCGCGTGATCATTCCGAACAGCGAACTCAACTCCCGCGTGGTCACCAATACGAGCTACCGGATGAAGGACAGGCGCGGGATCCACCTCAGTTATTCGGTCAGCTATGAAACGGACGTGCAGAAGGCCATGGACGTCATCCGCGACTGCGTCGCGGCCAGCCCCTACACCCTGAGCGTCGAGAACAACGGGATCCGCGAGGACTCCAGCCCCGTCTATTTCTTCAAGTTCGACAGCAGCGCCCTCATCCTGGAGACGACCATCTGGGTCGCCCGGGAGACGGACGGCTGCAAGGCCATCACCGACGTGAACACGCGGGTGCTCAACGCCTTCCGCAGATACGGCATCGAGATTCCGTATCAGTATGTCAACGTCAATCAGTTCGAGGGGAGCAAGGTGACGCCTCCGGTCGAGACCGCGGTCCCGGAGAAGGTCGCCGCCCCGGCCAAGCGGCATATCAGGACCAACACGGTCCACATGATACCGGGCGAGGACGGTTTGGAGGACGCGATCCAGACCGCGCGCGGCTATGCCAAGCGCCAGAATCTGGAGAAGCGCGCAGCTGTGCAGATGGAGCTTTTGACGGAAGAGTCCCTCGGCTTTGTCCAGCGGGTCGTGGACCATACGAGCAGGGATTTCTGGATCGAGGGCACGGGCGAGATCTACCGGATCCACCTGCGCTTCGACGCCAAGGTCGGCAGCGAGGCCTACAAGAAGCTCATCATGCTCTCCTCCACCGGCCGGAACGAAGCCGCCAACAGCATCACCGGAAAGGTCTGGGAGGCGGTGCTCATGGGCCTCAAGCGTCCGCCGGAGAAAGGCAAGGGCAAGAACAGCTTCACCTGGCAGCTCAGCGAAGCCGGGGTCGACGAGGAGGAGATCGGCAAATCCATCCTCGGCGCCGTGGCAAGCGATGTGCGCGTCAGCGTGACCACGGAACGGGTCGAGCTGATCGTCTCCAAGACGCTCGACTGACAGCAATACATATCGCTTTACAGGCCGAAAGGGCGTCACGCCGTTTCGGCCTGCGTTTGATTGACGGAAAGGCGCATACATGAAGAAAGCATCCAATATGAAGATCGTAACCGGGCAGATGTTCAAGCTGCTCCCGATTCAAATTTTGCTTGCGGCGGTCGGTTCCCTCAACGCCATCGTGTCGAGCATCTTTGCCAGCAACTATGTCGGCGTCGAGGCGATGGGTGCGGTAGGCATCTATGCGCCGATCGGCATGCTCATCACCTCGATCAGCACGATCCTGGTCGGCGGCTGCGTGATCCTCTGCGGGGAATACATGGGGAAGAATCAGCGGGACAGGATGCAGAACGTCTTTTCCCTGAACCTGGTTTTGTCTCTTCTGATTTCGGCGGTCTTCATCGCGCTCTTTCTGCTGCTCGGCAGCTTTGACCTGACCGGCTTCCTGACGCGCGATCCGGCTGTGAGGCCCCTTTTCAACCGCTATCTGATCGGCCAGGCGATCGGCGTGATCCCGCTCATGCTGGGTTCGTCCTTCGCGGCCTTCCTCTCTCTCGAAAACAAGGCAAAACGCAGCCTGATCGCGAGCGCCGCCTATATCATCGCAAATATCGTGCTCTGCTATGTCTTCATCCAACGGCTGCGGATGGAGGCCTTCGGCCTTGCGCTGGCCTCAGCTCTGGGCATGTGGGTGTTCCTCGGTGTGCAGGCGCCCGTTTTCCTCTCAGGCAAATCGCAGATGCGCATGCGCGTCAGGGATCTGTCCTGGGGCGAGAGCGGCGCGATCATACGCATTGGCCTGCCGGGCGCTGCGAGCAACGTATACCAGACCGCGCGCGGGCTCATCGTCAACCGCCTGCTGGAGCTCTTTGTCGGCAGCGTGGGCGTCTCGGCCTTCGCCGGCGCGGGCAGCCTGATGGGCCTTTTCTGGGCTCTTCCTGCCGGAATGCTGGCTGTGTCAAGGCTGATGATCAGCGTCAGCGTCGGCGAGGAGGATCGCCAGACCCTGACGGACGTCATGCGCGTCATGTTCCGCCGCTATCTCCCGCTGCAGTGCTGCCTCAGCGCGCTGATCATCGTCTGCGCCGTGCCTTTGACGCGCATCCTCTTCCGGGATCCCGCCGAGCCCGTCTATATGATGACAGTCTGGGGCATGCGGATCCTCCCGCTCTGCATGCCGATGAGCATCATCTGTATGCACTTCACCTGCTATGGGCAGGCCTCCGGCAAGCAGGGACTCGTGCATGTGCTGGCGCTGCTCGACGGTGTGGTCGACGTCGCGGTTTTTACGGCGCTTTTGATCCGAAGCCTCGGCATGAACAGCGTCTATGCCGCCAATGTCCTCAACGGCGTAGTCACAACGCTCGTGATCCTCGGATATGCCGTCCTGAAAAAGAAGGGCTTCCCGCGCAATATGGAGGAGCTTATGGTCGTCCCCGACAGCTTCGGCGTGCCGGTGAGCGAGCGCATGGATCTGAGCGTGCGCAGCGTGGAGGAAGTCGTTTCCATCGCTGAGCGTGTGCAGAGCTTTTGCCTGTCCAAAGGCATCGACGGGCGCCGCGCCTATCTGGCCGGCCTTTCGCTGGAGGAGATGGCGGGCAATATCGTGGATCACGGCTTCACCAAGGACAGCAAACGCCATGCCATCGATGTGCGCGTCGTGCACAAGGGCGACGACGTGATCCTGCGCATCAAGGACGACTGCGTGCCCTTCGACCCCGGAATGCGCCGTCAGCTCGACGAGGGGGGCGATTTGAGCAAAAACATCGGGATCCGCATGGTGTTCGGGATCGCGCGGGATGTGCAGTATCAGAACATCCTCGGACTGAATGTGCTGACGATACGGATCTGAGGGTAAAGAGCGTATGGAAACAGAACGGAGGGCTTGCACATGAGTATCCGGATCGAGACGGTAAGGACAGAAGACTTTTCCATGGATTTCTTTCGCTTCGGCAGCGGCGATAAGACGCTGGTCATCCTCCCGGGGCTGAGCGTTCAGAGCGTGATGGGCGCGGCGGACGCCATTGCCGCGGCCTATCAGCCCATTGAGGAGAACTATACGATCTATGTCTTTGACCGCCGCGCGGAGCTCCCGGAGCGATACACGATACGGGACATGGCGCGGGACACGGCGGCCGCCTTCGCGGCGCTCGGCCTGCGAAAGGTCTGCCTGTTCGGGGCCTCGCAGGGCGGTATGATCGCCCTCGTGCTCGCGATCGAGTATCCGGAGCTCGTGGGGAAAATGGTCCTGGGCTCCAGCTCCGCCCATGTGCAGGACGCGCAGTATCGCGTGGTCGAGAGCTGGATCCGGCTGGCGGAGGCCGGGGACAGGGAGGGGCTGTATCTCGCCTTCGGGCGGGAGATCTATCCTCCTCAGTTCTTCGAGCAGTGCCGGGATGCCCTGATCGCTGCGGCCGCAACGGTGACAGACGCGGAGCTCAGGCGTTTCATCACGCTCGCGGAGGGGATCAAGGACTTCAACGTCTCCGACGAGCTGGTCAGGATCAAATGCCCGGTCCTCGCCCTCGGCGTGTACGAGGATGCAGTCCTGGATTCCGACGCCACGATGGAGATCGCCGAGAAGCTGGACGATCGCCCGGATTTCCGCCTCTACCTGTATACGGGCTACGGACACGCCGCCTTCGACACCGCGCCGGATTACCGGCAGCGGATCCTCTCCTTTTTCGAAGCATAGAGACAGATCTTGTGCAAACAGCCGATCGATACCGGGTATCGAACGGCTGTTTTCTTTGTCTCGAGACGAAATATGCAAAAATCGCATGAATAATTGTATATTCTCTTCTTGCAAACGCGGCGAAATCGGTTACAATAGGGGAGGAAAGAAAGAGAGGGCTGCCCATGGCAATTTGTGTAAATAGCGAGATCGGCAGGCTGAAAAAGGTCCTGCTCCACCGCCCCGGCAAGGAGCTGGAGCATCTGGTCCCGGGGGAGCTGGAGCGCCTGCTGTTCGACGATATCCCTTATCTGCGTCTGGCGCAGCAGGAGCACGACACCTTTGCCGCCATCCTGCGCGAGCAGGGGGCCGAGGTCGTCTATCTGGAGGATCTGATGGCGGAGACCCTGCGCGCCAACCCCGGACTGCGGGTGACCTTTGTGCGCCAGTTCCTGCGCGAGGGCGGCCCCTTCGCGCAGAATCACGCGGAAGAGCTGTTTCATATGCTCTCGAAGATCGAGGATGAGCGCGAGCTCGTGCTCAAGACCATGAGCGGCGTCACCGGCGCGGAGATGCGCGGCGGACTGAACGAGGGCCCGCTGACGAGCCTGACGCGGGAGCGCAGACCCTTCGTGCTCGATCCGATCCCCAATCTGTATTTCACGCGCGACCCCTTTGCCAGCATCGGCTGCGGCGTCAGCGTCCACAGGATGTACTCGGTCACCCGCTGCCGGGAGACCATCTACGGGGACTACATCATGCGCCACCATCCCGACTTCGCCGGGAAGGTCCCGCTGTACTATGACAGGAACGCCCCCTTCAACATCGAAGGCGGCGATATCCTAAACCTCCGGGAGGATCTGCTGGCCATCGGCCTTTCGCAGCGCAGCTCGCCGGAGGGGATAGAGCTGCTGGCGTCCCGCCTCTTCCGGGATGAGAGCTGCCCGGTCCGCCGCATCCTCGTGCTCGATATCCCCAACATGCGCGCCTTCATGCATCTGGACACTGTCTTTACGCAGGTGGACCGCGATAAGTTCACGATCCATCCGGATATCCTCGGCAGCCTTCGGATCTATGATCTGCGCCGCGACGGGACGGAGGTCCGCGCGCGGGAGCTGTACGCGCCGCTTGAGGATGTGCTGCGCGAGGCGCTGGAGCTTGAGCGCGTGACGCTGATCCGCTGCGGCGGCAAGGACAACATCGCCTCCGCCCGCGAGCAGTGGAACGACGGCTCGAACACGCTCTGCATCGCGCCGGGCAAGGTGATCGTCTACAACCGCAACTATGTGACCAATGAGATCCTGCGCAGCTACGGGCTGGAGGTCTTTGAAATGCCGAGCTCCGAGCTCGCCCGCGGCCGCGGCGGCCCCCGCTGCATGAGCATGCCCCTTGAGAGAGACGCGCTGTGATGCGGCGCGATCGAATATGCTGCTTCTGAAAGGAGAAGCCCCATGTCATTCACTCTGCCTGTTTACCACGCACCCGATTTCAGCGATCCGCGTCTTGCCGCCGCGCCCGACGCGCGCTGGGAAGCCGCGCCTGCGGACGGCGTCGCGCCGGAGTATTTCCACAGCACCTCCATGTACCCCGAGTATTTCAAGATCGACGGGGAGTGGCGCCTCGCGGAGGAGAGCCGCATGGATTCCAGCGTCGTCCTCCGCCCCGACGGGCGGCTCGACGTTGTGGAGAACCGCAATCTCCGCAGGGGAGACCGCGTCATCCTCGGCCGCAGCGAACGCGGCGAGGAGGGCATCTACATGCACTGCCGCGGCTTTTCCGCCGGGGACGAAGCCCTCGACGACCAGTTCGTGTTCCGGCAGGGGAGGAGCCGCGAGACCTCCTATGTCAAGGACTATGACAACCTGATCGAGCTGCTGCGCTGGGAGCGGGAGCACGGGAACATCCTCTGGGTCATGGGCCCGGCCTTCGCCTTCGACGAGGGTGCGAGGACAGCCATGGCCGCCCTTGTGGAAAACGGCTACTGTCACGGCCTGATGGCCGGCAACGCCCTCGCCACGCACGACCTGGAGGGCGCACTGCTGCACACCGCCCTGGGGCAGGATATCTACACGCAGATCTCCCAGCCCAACGGGCATTACAACCATCTCGACGTCTGCAACAAGGTCCGCCGCTGCGGCTCCATCCCGGCCTTCATCGACGAGTATAAGCTTGACGACGGCATCATCTGCGCCTGCGTGAAAAACAAGGTGCCCATCGTGCTGACAGGCTCCATCCGGGACGACGGGCCGCTGCCCGAGGTGATCGGGGACGTCTACGCGGGGCAGAACGCCATGCGCGCGCTGGTAAAAAACTGCACCACGGTGATCTGCCTGGCCACCATGCTGCACACGATCGCCACCGGCAACATGACGCCCTCCTTCCGCGTCCTGCCGGATGGGACCGTCCGCCCCGTCTATCTCTACGCGGTGGACGCCGCCGAGTTCGTGGTCAACAAGCTGCTCGACCGCGGCAGCCTCGCCGCCACCACCATGGTCACCAACGTGCAGGACTTCATCCGCACTGTGGCCCGCGGACTGAAGGTGATCGGCGAATGAAGAGAGCGGAGGCGGAACAGATTCCTGCCGGGTATAAAAAAGCCGTCAGCGCGGAGAGCTTTGTCTTTCTCGCGGTGGCGGGCGTCCTCGTTTTCCTCGTCGGGAGGAAGATGGGCGCGATCAACATGGTCAACACCATGATGAACACGGCCTTCGACCTGCTGATCAACACCTGCTTTTACATCATGGCCATCGCCGTGCTGGCCGGCGCCGTCGCGGCGCTGCTGACCGAGTTCGGCGTGGTCTCGCTCATCAACAAGCTGCTCCTGCCGCTGATGCGCCCGCTCTATGATCTGCCGGGCGCCTCGGTGGTGGGCATCCTCGCGACCTATATGTCCGACAACCCCGCGATCCTGAGCCTCGCCGACGACGAGGGCTTCCGCTGCTATTTCAAGAAATATCAGCTGCCGGCCCTGACCAATCTCGGCACCTCCTTCGGCATGGGC